>NZ_OX241534.1:900000-1162500 GCF_945836005.1 Candidatus Nitrosacidococcus sp. I8
ATGCTTTTCGGGCAGATATCTTACATTCATTTCAAGTCATTCTAAAACCTGTTCTTAAAAATATCTGTCTTTTAAGTTTTAATGAACAGGCTTCTTCAGAGGCAATTATTACAAGAAAATCTTGGCTTAATTAAATTCTTAAACTATGTTTGTGGAGGGAGGATATTTTCAAAGAATTCCAAGACTATAAAAGATCTTTCTAAGATCGCATAAGAGGGAAAAACTATCATATTCTAAGTGCTTGTACTTAATGATTTATACAATCAATCATGAGAGGCATTTACTTTATGCATACATACATTAATTGTGCTGTGGTGAAACGCCAACTTAAACCAGCCCTAGCTGGCACTGCACTACTCACTCTAATTGCTTTGGCTACCCCAGTCTTGGCAGCTCCTATTACCTCCACCTTCAACTACACGGGAAGTGCCCAGACCTTTATAGCTCCCACAGCAGGTACCTACCAAATTATTGCTTATGGGGCGGCAGGTGGCTTTGATAACAGCGACAGCAACGGCGGTCTAGGTGGCGAGATAGGGGGAGGATTTTTTTCTTTCAGTGGGTGAGCTGCTCACTATCGATGTAGGGGGAGTAGGTGGTCCCGATAACAGAAGCAGCAGCAGTGAAAGCAGCGGTGGCAACGGCGGTGGTGGCAGAAGTGGCTTAGGCATACCAAGCGACGGCGGCACTTCTTTTCTAGCAACCAGTGCAACCAACATGATAGAACAGGCTGGTATTCAATCAGGCGATGGCTTAGTCACCATCACTTTCCTATCGCCTTCAGAAAGTGTCCCGGAACCTTACACTTTAAGTTTATTTGGGTTGGGATTACTTTTACTCGGGATTCGGATGAGATCATTGAGCTAAATAGGTTCTCTTTTGTTAGGGTGCACTTATAAGTGCACCCTAACAAAAACTCTTTAATATCTAATAATGAAGTAAAGAATGCACTGGGTATTCTTTAAGAATTTCTTTTCCATTTAAGAAATCTAATTCTACGATGAAAAAGCAGGCAGCTATGGTAGCTCCTAGCTGCTTAATTAGATCGCATGCCGCTTTAGCCGATCCCCCGGTGGCTAATAAATCATCTACCAATAAAACGTTATCTTTTGAGCTAAGGGCATCTTCATGGATTTCTAAAGCTGCAGTGCTGTATTCTGTTGTATAGGAAATTTCTCGTACTTTATAGGGAAGTTTGCCGGGCTTACGTAGAGGAATAAAGCTAACCCCTAACTCCCAAGCCATTAAAGATCCAAAAATAAATCCTCGAGCTTCGATTCCTGCAACCGCAGTAATATTTTGCCTTGAGAATAGGTTTAATCCATGACCTATAATGAACTTTAGTGCATCTGGGTCTTTAACAAGTGGGGTAATATCCTTAAATAAAATGCCGGGTTTGGGAAAATCTGGAATATCACGCACAATCCCTTTAAGTTGATCTATGTCCATAAATGTTTCTATGATTAAATATTATTAGTCGCTATCAATTATCCTGTTGAGTATACAAGACTAATTTCTAATTTTTACACTATGGTAAATACTTTTTTTAGATTTTTTTACGTTTTTTTAATTATATGTATTGTCAGTGGATGTGCGTCTCATAAAAAAAATGTTGCAAAACAGGGATTGTATACCCTAGAAGTAGAGCGGGTGATTGAACAGCCCTCTGGTGAGGCAAGGGAGCGGATTTTAGAGATAAAACCTTTTCGAATAAGTCCTCGTTATCAAGATATTACCCTAACTTACCAGAAGAATAATTCTTGGTTTCAGACAGAGCGGAACCAAGCATTTATTCAGCCCCCAGAGATTTTGATTACAGATCAGGTCAGTCGATATTTAAGCCATACAGGGCTTTTTAATACTGCTATTCAAGGCAAAACTAAACTTAAAGTTACCCAAACTTTAGAAGGGGCAATTACGGCTTTATATGGGGATTTTGATAGCCCTAAGGGACCTTTAGCCATTATGGAAATCCAGTTTTTTCTCCTTGAACCATCTCCTGAAGATTATTCGATTGAAGATCTTATGCAAATTCAGAACGAAAAAAAGAAGAAGAAAAAATCAGTACAAGATAATCCTTTAAAAATTGTATTACAAACAGGTTTTAGAATCGAAACGGAAATTGTAAAACCTACTCCAGAATCTTTAGTGCAAGGATGGAATAATGGATTAGAGAGTATTTTGCAAAATTTTGAGAGTGATTTAAAAAAATTTTTTAAAGAGAGAAATTCATCTGAGTATCCAGATGAGTAAATTTCACTATTTATATCACTCATTCCCCTATTTTAGGCAATTGGATAATCTCGATATATAATAACTGTCTTAGCCTACCTAAATAAACTCATAGATAGAAGGAATATTAAATCGTTATGGATGATATTGCCCTAGAAGTTCTTCCCGTTAATATCGAAGATGAGATGAAACAATCTTATCTCGATTACGCTATGAGCGTAATTGTGGGTAGAGCATTACCGGATGTACGAGATGGGCTAAAACCTGTGCATAGACGGGTGTTATATGCGATGGAGCAACTCCATAATGATTGGAATAAACCCTACAAAAAATCAGCAAGAATTGTGGGAGATGTGATCGGTAAATATCATCCTCATGGAGATACTTCAGTTTATGATGCGATTGTAAGAATGGCACAGCCTTTTGCAATGCGCTATCCGTTGATAGATGGTCAAGGAAATTTTGGCTCTGTCGATGGCGATCCTCCTGCAGCGATGCGTTATACCGAAATTCGCATGGCAAAAATTTCCCATGAGTTACTTGCTGATCTCCATAAAGAAACGGTAGATTTTGTCCCAAATTATGATGAAGTAGAACAAGAGCCTGTTGTTTTACCTACGAAAACACCTAACTTACTAGCTAATGGATCCTCTGGGATTGCGGTAGGGATGGCCACTAATATTCCACCTCATAATCTTGGAGAAGTGCTTAATGCGTGTATTGCACTAATCGATGATCCTGATCTAGGAGTGGATGAATTAATTAAGTATATTCCGGGACCAGATTTTCCCACCTCTGGAATTATTAATGGTATCGATGGGATCTTAAGTGCTTATCGTACAGGTCGAGGGCGAGTTTTCATTCGAGCACGTACTTATATAGAAAATAATGAAAAGAGTGCTAAACAAAGTATTATTGTTACTGAGTTACCTTATACCGTAAATAAAGCTCGTCTGCTTGAGAAAATTGGTAGCCTTGTTAAAGAGAAAAAGATTGAAGGTATTGTAGGTCTTCGAGATGAGTCTGATAAGGAAGGAATGCGGATGGTCATCGAAGTGCGCAGAGGGGATATACCTGAGGTGATACTTAATCAGCTTTATATTCATACCCAGCTACAGACTGTATTTGGAATTAACATGGTTGCCCTTGTGAAGGGACAACCGCAGGTATTAAATCTAAAGCAAGTACTGACCTATTTTATTGAGCATCGTCAAGAGGTAGTAACACGGCGCACTATTTTTGACTTAAGAAAAGCAAGGGAGCGGGCTCATATTTTAGAGGGATTAGCTTTAGCATTGACCAATATTGATCCTATTATCGCTTTGATTAAGGCTTCACCTAATTCAGCAGCAGCTAAGGAAGCACTTTTATCCCAATCTTGGTCATTAGGTTTTGTAGCAGATATGTTACAACGGATGGGTAGTGATATTTCTAGACCAGAAAATTTGGATAAAAATTATGGAGTTATAGAAAATAACTACTATTTATCCCCCATTCAAGCACAAGCAATACTAGATATGCGTCTTCATCGATTAACAGGATTAGAGCAAGATAAAATTATTGATGAATATGTACAAATCATTGCTTTAATTCAATCGTTATTAGAGATTCTCTCTAACCCTAATCGACTGATGGCAGTGATTAGAGAAGAATTAACAGAAATAAAAAGCCAATATATTAGTCCTCGTCGTACTGAAATTAGAGATGAGCGCGTTAATGTTGCCATTGAGGATTTAATTCAAGAAGAAAGTGTAGTGGTTACTTTATCTCATGGTGGTTATATAAAATCTCAGAGCTTAGATACTTATCGTGCTCAAAAACGAGGTGGTAAGGGTAAAGCGGCAACCACCATGAAAGAAGAGGATTTTATTGATAAACTCTTTATTGGTAATACCCATGATACGCTATTATGTTTTTCAAGCCGAGGTAAAGTATATTGGAAAAAGGTTCATGAACTTCCTCAAGGAGGAAGAACTACTCGTGGAAAACCTATCGTTAATCTACTTCCTTTAGATTCTGATGAGAAAATCAATGCAATTCTTGCAACACGGGAATTTGATGAGGGTAGGTATATTTTTATGGCAACTGCTTCAGGGGTTGTGAAAAAAACATCGCTACTAGAATTTTCTAGACCTCGTGCTAATGGCATTATTGCTCTAGATTTAGATGAAGAGGATTATTTGATTAATGCAGTGCTTACCGATGGTCAGCAGGAAATTATGTTATTTAGTTCTGAAGGTAAAGTCATTCGGTTTTCAGAACAAGAAGTGAGATCTATGGGGAGAACAGCACGAGGTGTAAAAGGAATTGACCTTAATACAAGTGGCCGAGTAATTGCCCTAGTAATTGCAGAAGGTGGTGCTATCTTAACTACAACAGAGCTAGGTTATGGGAAATGCACACCGATTACTCAATACCGCCTTCAAGGGCGGGGGGGGAAAGGAATTATTTCTATTCGTACTACCCCTAAGAATGGTCAAGTGATTGGGGCTACTCAAGTGGAAAGAGAAGATGATATTGTATTAATTACAAATAATGGTACCTTAATTCGCAGTCCTGTAGAAGGCGTTCCCCTGATGGGACGAAATACTCAAGGGGTTAAATTAATTAATCTTTTGAGTGGTGATCGTTTAGTGGGTATTGATCGAATTGTTGAAGAAAGTGAATCTACATAATAAATTAAAATTATTGAGGAATTAGAGGCAATGGCACGTATCTATAATTTTAGTCCTGGTCCAGCAATGCTTCCCAGTGAGGTCATGGAGCAAGCAAGGGATGAGATACTTAACTGGCATAATACGGGAATGTCAGTCATGGAAATGTCTCATCGAGGCAAGCAATATACAGAGATTGCTGAAGAATCTGAAGCAGATTTTAGAGAGTTACTGTCAATCCCGAGTAACTACAAAGTATTATTTTTACAAGGAGGTGCTGCAACTCAATTTGCTATGGTACCTATGAATTTATTACGTGGTAAGAAAAAAGCAGATTATCTATGCACAGGACACTGGTCCGAAAAAGCGATAGAAGAAGGACAAAAATTCTGTGAAGTAAATGTCGTTGCAAATACTAAGAGTACTAAATTTACTCATATTCCTGCTCAACAAGACTGGAATTTAAATTCAGAGGCAGCCTACTTCCATTACACTCCTAATGAAACTATTGCTGGAGTAGAGTTTCACTGGATTCCAGAAATAGGTAATGTACCTCTTGCGGTGGATATGTCTTCTACTCTGTTATCTCGACCTATCGATGTTAGCAAATTTGGTGTGATTTATGCGGGAGCACAAAAGAATATTGGCTGTGCAGGATTAACAATCATTATCGTCCGAGAAGATTTGATAGGTCAAACACTATCTGGAACACCTACTATGTTTGACTATCAAATCCACGCTAAAAATAATTCTATGTACAATACCCCATCTACTTATCCATGGTATATCTCTAGTCTAGTATTTAAGTGGTTGAAGAAAAAAGGCGGGCTTGCGGCTATGGCAGAAATAAATCATAAAAAAGCAGAGACTCTCTATGGATTTGTTGATAATAGTAGTTTTTACACTAACCCAGTAGATCCAACATGCCGCTCTTGGATGAATGTACCTTTTATCTTAGCTAATTCTAATTTAGATGAGCAATTTCTTAATCAAGCTAAACAAGCAGGATTAGCAAATTTAAAAGGACATCGATCTGTTGGTGGAATGAGGGCAAGTATTTATAACGCAATGCCTCAAGAAGGTATCAACGCTTTAGTGGATTTTATGAAAGAATTTGAGCGTACCAAAGGATAGTTAATTATCAATCATCTTAGCACTATAACCATATAGTAGAGTGGGAGTATTTTATGTATAAGATTCAAGTATTAAATAATATTTCTGAAAAAGGGTTAGAACGACTCTCTAAAGATCACTATGAAATAGTTTCAGAATCAAAACACCCAGATGCTATTCTTTTACGCTCTTATAATATGCATGATATGGCTATTCCCTCTACGCTAAAAGCGGTAGGTCGTGCAGGGGCAGGTACTAATAATATTCCAGTATCTAAATTAAGCAAGCAAGGCATTGCTGTATTTAATACGCCTGGAGCAAATGCTAATGCAGTGAAAGAATTAGTGCTTGCAGGATTATTTTTATCTGCAAGAAATATTTGTCAAGCATGGCAAGCAGCTGCTGCTTTAACTGGAACTGATGATCAAATTCACTTAGAAGTAGAATCGCAAAAAAAGAAATTTGTAGGTATTGAGTTGCCTGGAAAAACCCTAGGTATTGTAGGACTAGGAGCAATTGGTGTTGAAGTCGCAAATGCTGCTCTAAATTTAGGGATGCGGGTGATTGGTTATGATCCGCAGATTACTGTTAATCGTGCTTGGGCATTATCAGCCAGTGTAGAACAAGCAGAAAGCTTAGAGTATCTTTTATCTCAAGTAGATTTCTTATCCCTGCATGTTCCCTTAGTAGATTCAACGAAAGGTTTTATTAATGAAAAAAGTTTAGCCGGAATTAAAAAAGGAGCAAGAATACTTAATTTTGCTCGTGCAGAAATTGTAGTAGAAGAGGCAATTGTCAAAGCAATTAAAGGAGGTAAAATTGCTGCCTATATCTGTGATTTTCCAGGAAACCACTTAAAGGGACATCCACAAATTATTACGTTACCTCACCTTGGTGCCTCAACCCATGAAGCAGAGGAAAATTGTGCCATAATGATTTCCGAGCAAATCCGTGATTTCTTGCAGGATGGCGCAGTGCGTAATTCAGTAAATTTTCCAGATGCTATGTTACCTAGAACTGAAGGTTGGCGGCTTGCCATCATTAATGCTAACGTGCCTAACATGGTAGCACAAATTTCTACCCATATTGCTCACCAAGGTCTTAATATTGTAGATATGATTAATAGATCAAAAGGTAATCTTGCTTATACTCTTATTGATATTGATCAACATATTCCAGGAAATTTACTCAATATGCTTCGCAATACTTCAGGAATATTTTCAGTACGGGTTTTATAAATTTGCTGCTCATCAATTATGGATGGTAATCAATTACAGCTACAAAAAATTAGAGCAGAAATTGATATTATAGATGAGCAGATACAAAAATTAATTAGCGATAGGGCAAAATTAGCTTGCAAAACAGCACAGTTGAAGAAATCACTGGATATGGATGCAAGCTGTTTTCGCCCAGAGCGTGAAGCAGATATATTACGCCGAGTAATTTCACGTAACCAAGGACCACTAGGTGGAAAGGAAATGGCTCGGCTATTTCGTGAAATTATGTCTGCCTGTCTTGCATTAGAAACACCTTTAACAGTTTCCTATCTAGGTCCAGAAGGAACATTTACTGAGGCAGCTGTATTAAAACACTTTGGTTTATCAGTTAATGCTAGATCTGTTACAGGAATTAGCGATATTTTTCGAAATGTGGAGGAGGGTTTAGCCCATTACGGAGTTGTTCCTGTAGAGAATTCTATAGAGGGAGCAATTACTCATACTTTAGACGAGTTTTTTAACACATCCTTACAAATTTGTGGCGAAGTTGAACTTGCTATCCATCATCACTTATTAAGCAGCAATAGTGCTATCGCTAATATAGATCGGGTGTACGCTCATCCTCAAGCACTAGCTCAGTGTAGGAAATGGTTAGATACTCATTTAGAAGCATCTTGTGAACGGATTCCAGTCAATAGTAATGGAGAGGCAGCCCAAAGAGCTGTCAATGAGCTAAATTGTGCTGCGATTGCAGGAGAGCGTGCTCAAAAAATTTATAACCTACAATGTTTGGCATCCTATATAGAAGATAATCCTAGAAATACTACTCGCTTTCTTATTATTGGTACTCAAAAAATAACATCTAGTGGAAATGATAAAACTTCACTACTTATTTCTGGACCAAATCAACCAGGATTACTATATAGCTTACTTCGGCCGCTAGCAGAAAATCAGATTAGTATGACTCATTTAGAATCAAGACCTTCTCGATGTGGTCAGTTATGGGAATATACCTTTTTTATCGATTTGGAAGGTCATCAAGATTCACCCAGCATGGTGGATGCGTTATCTGAATTAAAAAAACAAGCCTCTTTTTTTAAGCTTTTAGGATCTTATCCAAAAGCTGTTTTGTAGATGATCAAATATTAATGACTGAAAATTTATTTACTCAATTTGCATCAGCAGGAGTGCAAAGTCTTACTCCTTATCAGCCTGGTAAACCTATTGAGGAACTAGAGCGGGAATATAGAGTAGAAAATGCGATTAAACTGGCTTCAAATGAGAATCCTCTAGGACCTAGCCCCCTTGCATTAAAAGCAATGAATAATGTACTTAAAGGGATCTCCCGATATCCAGATGGGAGTGGGTTTCTTCTTAAATCTGCGCTGTCTTCTCATTTAGATGTTAATTCAGAATATATTACCCTAGGCAATGGTTCCAGTGATTTATTGGACTTTATAGCTCGTATTTTTATCTCTGAGTCTCATGAAGTACTTTATTCCCAATATTGCTTTGCTCTTTATCCGTTATTAACTAAAATTCAAAGTGCAAAAGGAAGGGAAATTCCTGCTAAAAACTTTGGTCATGATTTAATAGCGATGGCTGCAGCAATCAATGATCGTACTCGACTTATTTATATTGCAAATCCAAATAATCCAACAGGTACATGGCTATCTCGCCACGAATTAGAATCTTTTTTAGATTCTATCCCTAAACATGTGTTTGTAGTGTTAGACGAAGCTTATTATGAGTATGTGGATGAAAAAGATTATCCTAGATCTATAGATTGGCTTAATCGCCATCATAATCTATTAATTACTCGAACTTTTTCCAAAGTATATGGGCTTGCTGGATTACGTATTGGCTATGGTTTATCCCATCCTGATTTAGCTGACTTGATGAATAGGGTACGCCCCCCATTTAATGTCAATAATCTTGCACTAGCTGCTGCTCTAGCTGGGTTAGAGGATCAAGAGCATATCCAGCGTAGTTTAAAAATAAACCGTGAAGGGATGAAGCAGTTTGTAGAGGCATTTACTCAACTAGGGCTAGCTTATATTCCCTCTGTAGCAAATTTCATTACAGTAGATATGGGAAGAACTGCTGATGTGATTTATGAATCTTTACTTGCAAAGGGAGTGATTGTAAGACCTATTGTAAACTATGGACTACCTAACCATTTACGAGTTACGGTAGGTACGAAAGAAGAAAATACCTTTTTTATTCAATCTATAAAACAAGTACTTGAGGAAATCTAATGATCCAACGCTTATGTATCGTAGGCCTTGGGTTAATTGGTAGCTCTCTTGCACTCGCACTAAAACGTCGTGGAGCAGTAAATGAAGTTATAGGCTATGATTGTAGTGCCGAACATAGGGAAAAAGCATTAAATTTAGGCATTGCTGATCGGGTAGAGGCTAATCTTAAAGATGCCCTAAGAGAGGCTGATATAGTTGTGTTATCAGTACCTGTGGGTGCAATGAAGGGTTTATTTCAGAAAATAGCACCTGATTTAAGTGCTCAAACTATTATGACTGATGTAGGAAGTGCAAAAGGGGTGGTTACTAAATTCGCCTACGCTTATCTTAGATCGCATCTTCATAATTTTATACCTGGTCATCCTATTGCGGGAATTGAAAAAAATGGACCAGAGTCAGCTGATTCCCGATTATTTGTTCATCATAAAGTTATTTTAACGCCTCTACCAGAAAATAACCCTTTAGCAATTGAACAAGTAACTAAAATGTGGGAATACACTGGTGCAACTGTTGTGAAAGTAAGTATTTCTCATCACGATGAAGTATTAGCGATGACTAGTCATCTCCCTCATATTCTTGCTTATGCTCTAGTTGATTTATTTAGCCAATGTGAACACCCAGAAGATTTTTTACAATTTTCAGCCGGTGGATTTCGAGATTTTTCTCGGGTTGCAAGTAGCAATCCGATTATGTGGCGAGATATTTGTATCGCTAATCATATCCCACTGTTAAATTTAATTGATCAATATATAGATAAGCTAGGAGATATTAGGGAGGCAATTCTTCAGCAGGATGCAAATACGCTCACAGAGCTATTTACTCGAGCAAAATCCATTCGAGATTCTTATCTATAGACTAGACTAACTTAGACTAAAAGAAAAAATATGTCCTTGACCCAATCTTCAGATAACTTGATTATTTTTGTTGTATTACCTAGTCAATCTCTTTTGGGTCATATAAGAGTACCTGGAGATAAATCTATTTCTCATCGCTCTATCATGATGGGGGCTTTAGCTGAAGGTAAGACCACTATTACTGGGTTTTTAGAGGGTGAAGATACTTTAGCCACCTTGAAGGCTTTTCGTGAGTTAGGAGTCCTTATTAAAGGACCGGAAAACGGTAAGGTGGAAATCTTTGGAGTAGGTATACACGGCTTACAAGCTCCTAGCGACCCTATTTATTTAGGTAATTCTGGTACTTCAATGCGAATATTAGCAGGATTATTTTCTGGTCAATCTTTTGATACTACTTTAGAAGGCGATATCTCGCTTTCCAAACGTCCTATGAAAAGAGTATGTGATCCTTTAGCCCAAATGGGGGCTGTTATTGAAACCACAGATAAAGGAACCCCCCCTTTATATATTCATGGAAATCGAGCTTTAAATGGTATTAATTATAATATGCCTATTGCAAGTGCCCAAGTAAAATCTAGCTTGATTTTTGCAGGACTTTATGCAAAAGACAAGACTTGTATCACTGAACCAGCTCCTACTCGAGATCATACTGAAAAAATGCTTGCTGGATTTGGTTATCCTATAGAGAAGAAGGATAACAGTATTTGTATTATGGGGGGCAGAAAACTACATAGTACAGAGATAGATATTCCAGCAGATATATCTTCTGCTGCCTTTTTTATGGTTGGTGCAGCTATTAGCCAAGGATCAGAAGTTATCCTAGAACATGTAGGTATTAATCCAACCCGTACTGGAATTATCAATATTCTTAAACTTATGGGAGCACAAATAGAAGTAGAAGAACTAGGCACGGTAGGTGGTGAGTCAGTAGGTACCATTTATGTTCGCTCAAGCCAATTACATGGCATTGATATCCCTAAACACTTAGTTCCCCTTGCTATCGATGAATTCCCTGCTTTATTTATTGCTGCGGCTTGTGCTAAAGGAACCACTACTTTATCTGGAGCAGAAGAGTTACGGGTTAAAGAAAGTGATCGTATTCAGGTAATGGCAGATGGCTTAAATACTTTAGGAATTAAAGCTCAATCCACACCAGATGGGATTATTATTGAAGGCGGAAAAATTAAAGGGGGATTAGTCTATAGTCACGGTGATCACCGCTGTGCCATGTCGTTTGCGATGGCAGCTCTTGCTTCTCAAGATGCTATTACAATTAATGACTGCGCGAATGTAGCTACTTCTTTTCCAGGGTTTTTAGAACTAGCTTCAAATGCTGGATTAGCAATCCGTGCTATTTAGCATACAAATTGAAATATCTTTTAATTATTTAAATCTAATTTATGCGTTCTTATAAACTCATTGTATTTGATTGGGATGGCACGCTTATGGATTCTGAGCGGCATATTGTGGATAGTATGCGTAAAACTATTCAGGAATTAGATCTTCCGCAACGTACAGATAACGAATTACGTAATGTAATTGGATTAGGTTTAAAAGAAGCACTATATACGCTATATCCTAATTCAGATTCATCTCACTTGAAAACTATAGGGGAACGATATCGATTTCACTATTTTAGTAATCCTTCGAGTAGCCAACTTTTTGATGGCGTTCCACAGTTATTAGATCAGCTGCATAAACATAATTATTTAATGGCTATTGCCACAGGTAAAGGCAGATCTGGATTGAACCAAGCCTTATCAGATTCTGGGGTTAAGGATTATTTTTATACTACTCGATGTGCAGAGGAAACTGAATCTAAACCCAACCCTAAGATGCTACAAGAAATTATGGAAGATACCCAAGTAGATACACATGAAACTTTAATGGTGGGTGATACAGAATATGATATTTTAATGGCTAAAAATATTGGAGTGGACGCTTTAGCTGTTAGTTACGGCGTGCATGAGAAAAAGCGTCTGGAGGAATTTTCCCCAATAAGTTGTCTTGATTCAGTGACAGAACTTCATCACTGGTTACTCACTTAGGTTATCTATAAACATATTTAATGGATATAAATATTCCAGTCATTACTATAGATGGTCCCGGTGGTTCTGGAAAAGGTACGTTAGCACAAAAACTTGCCATTTACTTAAATTGGAATTATTTGGATAGTGGTGCTCTATATCGTATCTTAGCTTTAGTAGCAAATAAGCGTGAAATTTCCCTATCCGATGAAGATAAACTATCTTCTCTTATAGAAGAATTAGATATTCAATTTTTCTTATTTACATCAGGACTTAAAATTATTTGGGATAAACTAGATATTAGCCAAGAAATTCGTAGTGAAGATAATGCAGCTACTGCCTCTAAATTAGCTACACTACCTGCCGTACGCCAATCTTTACTCAAAAAACAACGAAATTTCCGTAAACTGCCAGGGTTAGTTACTGATGGTAGAGATATGGGTACCATAGTTTTTCCAGATGCAGTATTTAAATTTTTCTTAACAGCAAGCCCAAAAAAACGTGCTCTAAGACGCTATAACCAGTTGAAAGAAAAAGGTATAAGTGCTAATCTCACCACTATAGAAAAAGAAGTTGTTGAGAGGGATAAGCGAGATTGTAATCGCAGTATTTCTCCATTGCGTAAGGCTGAGAGTGCTACCATCATAGATTCCACGGCAATGAGTATTAATGAGGTATTCCAGCAAGTACTTTTAGAAGTTCATAAAGATTTAAGCATTTAAAATGGGAAGTCTATAGCATTATTTATGCTGGGACTAATTAATAAACACATAAACTGCAGATTATTATCTAGTTAATCTAGTATATTCCGCAAATTAAGGATTTTGGTGAAATTAATGAGCGAAAGCTTTGCACAATTGCTTGAGGAAAGTCAATTAGAAGCCCCAGGAACAATTAAACTAGGAACAGTTATAGAGGTTAGACCTGATATAGTAATTGTTAATGCTGGATTTAAATCAGAGGGAGAAATTCCAGCAGATCAATTTCGGGATAGCGATGGAAATATAAGCGTTCAGAAAGGAGATCAAGTTGAAGTTGTTCTAGAGACTATTGAGGATGGTTTTGGTGCTACAAGACTTTCCCGAGAAAAGGCTAAAGCTGTCCGAGTTTGGGATAATTTAGAAAAATCCTTTACTACAGGAGGAGTCGTTACTGGTACCTTAACAGGCAAGGTAAAGGGTGGTTTTACCGTTGATTTAGACGGAGTACGTGCTTTTTTACCAGGATCGTTGGTTGATGTACGACCTATTAGAGAATCTAATTATTTAGAAAGTAAGAACCTAGATTTTAAGTTAATTAAAGTAGATCGACAAAAAAATAACATTGTGGTTTCTAGGCGTGCAGTAATGGAAGCCGAACATGGTGCAGAGCGAGAAGCTCTGTTAGCTAATTTAGAAGAAGGAAAGATTGTTACTGGTACTGTAAAGAATTTAACCGATTATGGTGCTTTTGTTGATTTAGGAGGCTTAGATGGATTGCTTCACATTACTGATATGTCGTGGCGCCGGATTAAGCATCCATCTGATATAGTGAGCATTGATGATAAAATTTCAGTTAAAGTACTAAAATTCGATAAAGAACGTCAACGCGTATCTCTCGGGCTTAAACAAACAGAAGAAGATCCTTGGAAGAATTTAACTGAGCGAACATCTGGTGATACACCGCTTACAGGCAGGATAACTAATGTTACTGATTATGGCTGTTTTGTTGAAATTGAACCAGGGGTAGAAGGATTAGTTCATATGTCCGAAATGGACTGGACTAATAAAAATATTCATCCTTCAAAGATAGTTCAGGTAGGTGATGAAGTTCAAGTTGTAATTATCGATATTGATAAGGAGCGCCGACGCATTTCATTAGGGATGAAACAATGCCAACCTAATCCATGGGATCAATTTTCTCAGAAATATAATAAGGGCGATCAAATTTCAGGCGAAATCAAATCTATTACTGACTTTGGTATCTTTATCGGTTTAGAAGGAGGCATTGATGGATTAATTCACCTCTCAGATATTTCTTGGCATAGCACTGAGGAAAATGTAATTCATAATTACAAGAAAGGTGAACAAATTAATACTGTTATTTTAGCAGTGGATCCTGAGAGAGAGAGAATTTCTTTAGGAATTAAGCAATTGGAAAGTGATCCGTTCTCTAGCTATATTACTCATAATACAAAAGGTAGTATTGTAAAAGGTATAGTGAAGAGCATTGAAAGCAAAGGAGCAATTGTTGACTTAGGTAGTGGGGTAGAAGGGCAGTTACGTGCTGCTGATATTTCTCGAGAGAAGGTAGACGATGCCTCACATCTATTGAAGGTTGGTGATGAAATAGAAGCTAAACTTACCAATATTGATCGTAAAAATAGAATAATTACTATTTCTATCAAAGCAAAAGATATTGAGGAAGAGGCAGAAGCAATTAAGGAGTATTCTGATATTAACTTAAGCACCTCAACGACTACTTTAGGAGATATTCTTAAAGAACAAATAGAAAGAAAAGAAAATAATGAGTAGTGCTATACCTTATTAATTCCTTCAAAGAATTAGGGATTATTTATGACTAAATCGAACTTGATTGATCAGCTCACTCAGCAGCAAAAGATATTGTCACATAAAGATGTAGACGATGCCGTTCGAGTTCTACTGGAATTAATGAGTAAATCATTATCAGATAATCAACGAATTGAGATTCGTGGATTTGGGAGTTTTTCTCTACACTATCGTCCTCCTCGAACTGGTCGTAATCCGAAGACAGGAGAGTTAGTATCTCTTCCGCCTAAATATATTCCTCATTTTAAAGCAGGCAAGGAATTAAGAAAAAGAGTAGATAATTTGTAGTGAAGTAAACTCGTTATTGTCTACAATGAAGTTCGGGGTAGATGAAAGAATAAATGACTCTTATATAGTGAAATCCTATGGTATAGGGTATATAGAAATTTTTTCTCCAACTCCATTAATATTAGGTGGTGGAGAGAGTAAAAATTTTCAAGAAAAGAGAAAACAAATAATACGCCATAGTGTAATTCTTACGAGAGATAAAGTTAGGGAATGGACTCCTAGAACTTTTGATGAATTAAAGGAGGGGTATTTTGAGGTATTCTTGGATATAAATCCTGAAGTTATTCTACTAGGTACAGGAAATAACCTCTTTTTTCCGCCTCCTTCTTTATTTAAAAAATTATTCGATCATGGGATAGGTGTAGAGTTTATGAGTACTGCTGCAGCATGTAGAACTTATAATATTCTTGTTAATGAAAGCCGTAGAGTAGCTGCAGCACTATTAATTAAGTGACAATTTAATGAAAGATTAAATCGCTTGAGATCTCTTCTTTATCTAAAATTTGCCTTAATTTTTTTAAGGCCTCTATTTGGATCTGGCGGACACGTTCTCTAGTAATACCAATGGTATTACCAATTTGCTCTAGCGTTTGTGGTTCATGACTAAAAAGTCCAAACCTCCTTGCTACTACTTCTTTTTGTTTTTTATTTAACTGATCTACCCAAGAGTTAAATTTTAATTGTATATCTTGTTTTTGCAGTAACATATCAGGACTAAGCGAACTATCATCTGGAATATTATTCAGAAAATTTACCTCCTTATCATCTCTATTTTCATCCATAGAAATAGTATTGTTTTGCTTAAAATTCCATATCCTTCTCACTTCTTCAGTCGGTTTATCGATTTGTAGTGCTATATCTTGAAAACTTGGATCGTGTTTTAATTCTTGAGTTAGATTCTTAGCAACTTTCTGATAACTCTTTATTTCTTTTATAATATAAACTGGTAAACGTATTGTTCTTGTCTGATTCATTAGTGCTCGCTCAATAGATTGTCTGATCCACCAAGCAGAATAAGTGGAAAATCGGAATCCCATCTCTGGATCAAATTTTTCTACAGCATGAATAAGCCCTAAATTACCTTCCTCGATTAAATCAAGTAATGATAATCCCTGATTTATATAACGTTTTGCAATCTTCACAACAAGCCGAAGGTTGCTTTCAATCATTTTTTTACGCCCAATACCATCTCCTTTTTTAGCTAGACGTGCATAGTACACCTCCTCTTTTGCTGTGAGTAGAGGTGTTGCACGAATTTCATTTAGGTATTGTCTAGTGCTATCGATCTCCAGCACGTTATTATATTTTGAAGCTGAAGAATTTTTTGGATGAATTTCCTTCTGCGTTTTGTAATGTTCTGGCACTGATGTAAACAAGATATTCTCCTTTTTGCTAAGTATTACTAGCGATATGTTTATTCTAAATATCTAATATGCTACTTTCGTGCCATAAATTAAAATTATGGGTAATTATTTATTTGTAATTGATTTTACTAATTTTTTAACAAAATAAACTCTGCTTAATATAATATATACTGTTCCGATCATCTGGATATATAGTTTAAATGAACCGATAAGCTTTATGTATTCAACCAGAAGGCTGAGTAAACAAAATTGGATCTATAAGATCATCAAATTGGCTAGATGAAAGTATATTTAGCTCTAAACAGGCTTGTCTTAAGGACAGATTTTTGTGATGGGCATAATAGGCGATTTCCGCCGCCTTATCATAACCAATTTTTGGAGTAAGCGCTGTCACTAACATAAGTGATTGCTCTACATAGCTGGCTATTTTATTCTCATCTGCCTTTAAATCCTTTATTAGAAATTGGCTAAAATTACGACATCCATCAGATAAAATTCTTATAGACTGAATTAAATTAAATATAATCATTGGCTTAAATACATTTAATTCAAAATTCCCTTGAGATCCTGCAATTCCAATACCAGCATCATTTCCTATCACTTGGGCTGCAATCATAGTGATTGCCTCACATTGAGTAGGGTTAATTTTACCTGGCATAATTGAAGAGCCTGGCTCATTTTCCGGTAAGAGTAACTCTCCTAAGCCACAACGCGGACCTGATCCTAACCATCTAATATCATTTGCGATCTTCATAAGAGAGCATGCAAGTGTTTTAAGCACACCACTTGTCATTACCATCGCATCATGTGCTGCAAGTGCAGCAAACTTATTAGCAGCAGGTAAGAAGGGAAGTTCTGTAAATTCTCTAAGATAAGTACATACTTTTTCTGAAAAGCCAATAGGTGCATTTAATCCCGTTCCTACTGCAGTTCCTCCGATTGCTAATTCGTAAAGCTCTGGTAGAGTAGATTTTATTCTTTTTATATTGTCATTAAGTTGTGCAACATAGCCAGAAAATTCTTGGCCTAAAGTAAGAGGAACAGCATCTTGTAAATGAGTACGGCCAATTTTAACAATATGGCTAAATTGGGTTTCTTTTTCGTAAAGTGCATTTCTTAATCCTTCTACATAAGGAAGTAGCTGATGTTGAATAGTTACAGCAGCGGCGATATGCATAGCAGTTGGAAAAGTATCATTTGAAGATTGAGATAGATTGACATGATCATTAGGGTGAATGGGAGATTTGCTACCGATAATCCCTCCCAAAATCTCGATTCCTCGATTAGCAATTACCTCGTTAATATTCATATTTGCTTGAGTACCACTTCCTGTCATCCAAACATGGAGTGGAAAATGCTTGTTGAGCTTTCCATTAATAATTTCATCTGCTACTTGAGCAATAATTTGAGCTTTACCTATAGGAAGTTTATTTAGATCTGCATTTGCAAGAGCAGCTGCTTTTTTAAGTAGCCCAAAAGATCTAATCACTTCTTTAGGAATAAGCTCTTCTCCAATAGAGAAGTAGATAACAGATCTTTGAGTTTGCGCCCCCCAGTAACGATTTATAGGGACCTCTATCTCTCCAAAGCTATCTTTCTCAATACGAGTTCTTTTTTTTTCTGTATTTGTCATATATTTCAGCCTATCTATGTTAACTTTCCTGTAGGAGCGTGTTTATTAGCACCTAATAGAACAACTAATTTGATTTAGGTTTCCTAAAAAACCTATTTGAATGAAAATGAATAGGTGCAAAATTAACTAATCAATAATTTTATAAATATATATATGCTAATAAATTTTTTATTAACAATTTAAGAGATAAGTAAAAAATGAATATTTCAGAATTATTACAAGGAGAGACTGGTTCTCAGATTATTAGTGAAATCAGTAAAAAAATAGGATCTACGGATAAAGAAGTCAGTGCAATGCTTAATGAAGCAGCACCAATGCTATTAGAGATGCTTCATAAAAATTCCTCCTCTAGCAAAGAGGGAGAGGAAAGCTTGTCAAAAGCTCTAGAGCAACATGATGGAAGTATTTTAGATAAAATATCTGGATCTTTAGACCATGAAAATGCAGCTGTAGATGGGCACAAAATTTTAGGAAATATATTAGGGGAAAATAGAAATTCTGTTGAAGAAGCTCTTGCTTCCAAAACCGGAGTTGATTCTTCTAAAATTTCCGGTGCTCTTGTTTATTTAGCTCCTGTAATTATGGGGTATCTTGGAAAACAACATAGTGCATCTGGAAATAAAGATCTACCTGGGTTATTAAACTCTTTATTACAAGGTAGTTCCTCTGCTTTAGGCACTAGTATTATTTCTTCTCTTTTAAGCGGAAAATCTGGGTTTGGCGGGATTCTTGAAAGATTCTTAAGCAAAAAGAAATAATATCTCCAACAAAAAAGAGGATGTATATACATCCTCTTTTTTGTTCAAAGCCATACTACTTTCTTATGGAATAGTATATTTAATATCGCATGATGAGTTAAGGGTAGTATAGATTCTCGTACTATCAGATGGGGCATTTTGCATCTCATAAGCTAAGAAATTTATACCTGTTGCAGGTGAAGTAACTGCACTAGGATCAGCAGTGAATGTGCAACTAGCACTTCCTATTGGAATAGTACAGCCAAAATTTTGCCCGTTAGACATAGTGTTTTGGCTTGCATTATCACTAGGGGTATTGTCATTGTCAGGGGCAACATTTGGACCAGAAGTTACTGTACCTGTGGTTGGCATTACGCTCATTTTATCAGGAGTAGCACCACCAAACAGGGTAATTGATACAGGGTCACTTGTATTTTCAGCTAGATTTTCACTAGTTACAGTAAGGCTAATTGGCGTGCAGTGATCTCCATCATAACCGGTTGCAGCTTTAAAATTATTATCTTGACTATTATCTTCAACAACACCAAGAGTAGGAGCAAATCTAGCATTATCATCGCTAAACCAACCGCTTCCATTAGTTTTGATAGTTGCATACATAGGCACGCTACTAAAACTTCCAACATGAGATCCTGGAGCTAGAGGATCTGTGTCTGTTGTTGGGGCTGGAGCGGCAATAGGGGTTGTTGGCACTGGAGTAGTGGTGGTATTATCTTCTGCATTTGCTATAGGTGAAAATCCAATTACTAATCCTACCAATCCGATAATGCTCAAGGATCTTTGAGTAAATTTATTTATCTTTTTCATTTACAATTCTCCATAAAATACTTTATAAAAGGTAATACGTATCTAGATACTCATCTATCTTTATGGTAAAGAATACTTAATATCACATTGAGATTTAAGGGTGGTATAAATTCTTGTGCTATCATTCGGTGGATTTAGTATTTGGAAAGCTAAGAAGTTTACCCCTGTTAGGTGTGTTGCCTCAGGACTGTTTGTGCTAAAGGTACAACTATTACCCCCCAATGGGATAGTGCAACTAAAAGGTGTGGAGTTAGAATTAACTGTACCAGTATCTGGTAATCCTACTGTAATAGTATTTAGTGCATTAGGGGTTGCCCCGCCAAATAGGGTAATGGCTACATCGTTATCTGCATTTTGAGCTAAATTTTGGCTAGTAATAGAGAGGCTTAGTGGTGTACAGTGATCTCCATCATAACCAAGAGCACTTTTGTATTGTTCATCCTGATCGGAGTCATCAACAGTTCCCATTATAGGGGCATATCTAAGACTATTATCTGTAATTCTTATAGTAGCGTATACAGGAAGACTTTTAAAATGTGCAACATGACTTCCCGGGGTTAAAGGTGAAGCAGAGATAGGCGTTATTGTGGTTGTTGGTGCTGGAAGTGTTGGAACAGTAGTATCTGGTGTTGGAACGGTAGTATCTTCTGCATTTACTGTAGGCAAAAACCCAGTAAAAAACCCAGTAACTAGCCCTACTAATCCAATAATACTCAAAGATCTTTGAGTAAATTTATTTATTTTTTTCACTTAATAACCCTCCATAGGATATTATTCTTTAAAATCAAGAAAGCTATAGGGTACTAATATATCTTAAATAATTTATTATAAAAATATAACTAAAATTTGTTATTGAATCTATATTTAAGAGGCATGATTAAAAATATTTTCAGCTATAGATAGCCATAATAAATTTTATTTAACATAATATATATTATGCGAACTATTTTATTTAGAATTAAGCTGGTAATTTAAACAACGTATTAATTATAATTAAATTGTCCTTCTTAGATAAGGGATTTTCTGCATGATCAAAGAAACAATAAGTGACATAATAAAAACTGTTAAAGCTTCTAATGGTATCAACATCAGCTGATTATCAGAATAAATTAACTTCTTATGTGTTACATGTACAATTACATCAAGAAAAATGACATGGAGATGATAGAGTTTTAGTAAAATTATAACTAATAATAGGATTAGCCCATAATTTGAGTATGTACATCATGCTGACTGACATAGGAATCACTGTAACACTGAGATATATGAATATAATTATAATATTTTTATAGCTACGCTTCGTATTATCTATACTAATTAGGTAACCTAAAAGAAAATATGGGATATACAATAAAAATAATTCAAAAAAGAATATAGGCTTCCTATCAAAAATAAATACACCCATGTTATCCATGATGGATAGCATAAACATAAGTGCAACAAAAAATATAGCTTCTTCTTTTGAAATATTATGTACTACTACTCTTAATATGGGTGTAAACATATAAAGAAAAACAATCATATAAAGAAGCCATAGATGATAATAAGGCTTTCCCTCCAATAAATTTAGCAAAAACTCATGTAAATCTATTGTCCTTCCATTTACTAATTCTTTACCATTTACTAATTCTTTAACGGCAGACCAAAAAAATAGAAAAAATGTTGACCAAAAAGCGATAGGAATAGCCACTCTAGAGATCCTTTTCATATAAAATACCCTTATATCTTCATTGGCTTTTTTAGGATCTAATAAAAGTGCACCACTTCCACCAATTTTCAGTACCAAACTGGCTATAATTCTCCACATTACCCGAGACATGTATCAGTAATCACTGCAAATATGCTAATTATTTTTGCATTATCTAGCCAAGCAATCATTTATTTATTCACGCCTCCATTCGCAATGATCTAGTATAGGTTTTAATGCCTCTTTAGCACCCTGTAAATCAAGAGTAATAAACAAAGGGTTACTATTCGTAAAATGCGGATTTCTATCATGCTCGCCGCTTTCCTCATAATTTGGCGTTGCCCGCATAACGACACGATGCTTACCTTCCGAAAATTGTGCCATTAGATCTGAAGGGCTATACCAATTAGAACCGCCATAAATATAGGTAATTTCTCCATTATCTTGGTTTGCTCTTAATTTAGTTTCTCTTCTTCCGCCCTGATCTATTTTGTAATCAACTCTATAGATAGATAAATGATGGGTACTGAATCCCATATATCTGTGCCATTCGATAAAACTATTCAATTTTCCTTGGATACACTGGAATACTATTTTTTCTCCAGTAGTAGCCATCCCTGTTACATAATAATTTGTACGCTCATCAATGGGGTCATATTCTTTTGCTCCAACCCATGTATTGGATCTACTATATATTTGATTAAATTGATTTGGACTCGAATTTAGATTCTGATTCTGATACTGATACTGATTTACGTGGGGTGGTACTGCTGGTCTACCAGAATTGTACTGATGATTAGGCACATATGGCGTATTACTCGGGGGTGTATTGTTATATGGAATATTTGGATCATATGGGTAAGTATCCGCAGCAGCAATACTAAAAGAAGGAAGTAGTATTAAAACCAGCTTAATATATCTATTTTTATATCTTTGCATCAGTTAATTTTTTAATCTTTAATTTGATTGTGTTTAATAAACATCTGTATTTTAAGATTTTATCATGCATTTATTGCGATAAATAAGGGGGTAAGATAGTTATGATGAGTGATCATAAAATTAGTGCTCAATTTCTAAAAAAATATTAAGAAGATACATCATTACACTTATTGTATTTTCAATAGCAACTACTTTTTTATTAATTGGAGCAATTTTATCGAGTATCTTATATCTTAAGCAAAATTGGGCAGCTCCAGAGGGTTTATGGTTTTACACAACCTCTCAAGGATCTGATTTAATACCTATGATTTCTTTATAGTATTAGAAAAAACAAAGGAAAATAGAGAGATTGAGCTTTCGTTATTTACCCCAAGAAGACATTTTTACTAACCCAGATAAATTACCTGTTGGCTGAGTCAAGAATAAATATAGAGGGAAAAATTATATCGGTATGATAGCACCGCTGCTGTTTTACTCACGCAAGTCACTCAAAATGTAATCGTCACGCCAAATCTAGATAAGCTATTCTTTCAACGCTGGTTTGATCGAGCAAGCGATATACTAAAAATGGTAATTTATAATTGGGATATGAAGCCATCAAACCGACATGGTAATTACGATCCTAATACGTCTGCAGATCCACTAGCAGAGCTCAATTCTTATAAAGTACGACTGGTATCTGGTCAACCGCTCCTTACTTACATAATGGCTCAGTACCTACTCTATATGATCTCTTACTACCTAAAAAAAGAGAAAGCGATCCGGAGATAGGAAAATATCGCCCAGATGGTATTTTAATTCTTAAGAGAGAGTGTAAAGGGGGTATCAGCTGTAATTTATAAATTTATGAATAATCGCAACTTTTCTTTTTTATTATGTCTTACATAAAAAAACAAAATTATTATGTAACGCAACTGTTTTTTTATATCCAATACTCAGTATTTTTTCTAAAAACCAAGTACTTTGAACTAAAATATTATTATTCACTTCAAGAATAATAATAGGTAAACAACGATGAATCGTTTGGAGTGCACCGGATAAGGCTTCTTTTTCATATCCTTCTACATCTAACTGAATAATACCAATCTCTCTATCTCTAGGAATAATTTCATCTATTGTCCTAACGTTAGTCGATTGGTATTGAGCAGTATCTTTTTGTGATGGGCTAATACTAATATACGATCCACTACCTAGTGCTTGGCCCTCATTATCAATTATTTTAATGAATGCCTGTCCTGCTTTAACTCCTAAACCTACGTTAGCTAATCTAACATTTTGAATCCCATTTAGTTCTAATGTAATTCTTGTAGTTCTAATGTAATTCTTGAGCAGCGAAAATTTTCTGTATTAGGTTCAAAAGCCCAAATAAGTGCGTTCTCGCTAATTCCTCTTGATAAGGCTGGTAAAAAATCACCAAAAAAAGTACCTGCATGAATAATATCTTTATCTCCACATCTCCACAATGAGTTAACAAATACTCAATAGTTTTAGGCTCATATACCTTGCCTAATAAAATACTCTGTGCCTCTGCACGATAGGATGATGACTGAGGAATACAATACCCACCGTACTGATTATAAGCAATCGTACACTTTAGTGTGGATATAGGTAAACAAGCCATATCATGGTATGTATTTTTTACTCTAATGGTAAGTGTAATAATTTGAATAAAATACCAATAAATTTTAAATTGAAAAATTTTATATAATCTATACATAAAGTAATAAGCTAGATTTGGAGGGTTTTATCTTTATGATAATTGACTGGAACGCTTTTACTCCATGGACTGCACTAGGTGGAGGAATATTAATAGGTATTGCAGCAGGAATGTTTTTATTTTTTAATGGAAGAATTGCTGGGATTAGTGGCATTGTTGGAGGATTGCTTACCCCAACTCGATATGATTTTGCATGGCGGATAGCATTTATTAGCGGGCTAATAGTATCCCCTCTATTGCTCTCATATACAGGATTTATCTTGATTAATATAAATATTGATGCTGGCTATATTGCATTAATTACTGCGGGTCTACTAGTTGGTATAGGTACTCGCTTAGGATCAGGGTGTACCTCTGGGCATGGAGTATGCGGCTTATCTAGATTATCCCCTAGATCTTTGGTAGCTACCCTAACTTTTATGATCGCAGGATTTGCGACAGTATATTTTATCAGGCATATACTAACTTAAATGGGTAGAGAAAATTAACATGGGAATAATTACTTCGTTTTTTACTGGGCTGATATTTGGCTTAGGATTATTAATTTCTGGTATGGTATTTCCAGAGAAGGTATTAGGATTTTTAGATATTAAAGGTCAGTGGGATCCTTCCTTAGCATTTGTGATGTTAGGAGCAGTTTTCGTAGGGTTTGTTTCTTTTAAGTATGCACGCCAGCGGGTGAAATCCTTCTTAGGCTTTGAAATGAAAATCCCTACCACCAACAAATTAACTCAAAACTCATTTTAGGAAGCCTTATTTTTGGTATCGGCTGGGGCATAGCCGGGCTATGCCCTGGACCTGCTTTAGTGAATTTAGGATTTGGAGAAATGAAAGCTATTGCATTTGTGATAGCAATGGTAGTAGGTATGGGTATTTTTGAATTTAAGCTTAAAACTTAAGTTTAAATATTGATACCATAATTATTAGCTAAGGCACGTAGCCCACCTACGTAGCCTTGACCTATTGCTCTAAATTTCCACTCATCATTATGGCGGTATATTTCAGCAAAAATCATAGCGGTTTCAGTAGAAGCATCTTCTGATAAGTCATAGCGAACAACTTCAGTCCCTGTGGTTTCATTCACAAGACGAATAAATGAATTACCCACCTGACCAAAATTTTGCTTGCGAGCATCTGCCTCGTGGATAGTGGCTGCAAATGCTACCTTTTCCACATCAGAGGGAATTAAAGTTAAATCCACTTTTATCACCTCATCATCTCCATCGCCTGCTCCAGTTCGATTATCCCCAGTATGCTCTACAGCACCATCTGGGCTTTTTAACTGGTTATAAAAAATAAAATCGCCATCACTACGAACTTTATCATTTGATCCTAATAAAAATACACTTGCATCTAAATCAAATTCAGCTCCATCGGTAGCTCTTGGATCCCAACCTAAACCAATAATAATTTTAGTCAGACTTGGATCGGTTTTTGATAAGGATAAGTTACCACCTTTTTGTAAAGTTAATGCCATAAAAAATTCTCCATTGATTATTTTATCTATTATTTTGTTCCTGCACGCCAGTGTAAACCCCAATGATAAACATGATCCATTTCATCGTGCCTTCGATGAAAATCTACTCGGCGTGTTACTTTAATCGTATCATTAATATTCTCAAGAAGCGCAATTGCACACATTCTATAATCGCCTCCTTCGTCATTAAGACGAACTTCAATTTCTGGATGATTAGGTACAAAAACTGTAACTACGCCATCGGTTTCCTTCCAACTAGGCACACCATCATAAATAAAAGTAAAGACTAGAATACGCCTTATTTCACTCCATTTTTTACCATTAATATAAAGCCATTCCCCACCAGAAACCGATCCGGTACGATCATCTCCCATAAGTTTAATAAACGGGGGATAGTCTAAAGCACCAAATGCGTTTCCCAATGCTTGCACCACGCCTTTACTACCATCTTTAAGCTCAAAAAGACAACCTACATCGAGATCAATTCCTTTATTTTGGTTACCAAAAATACCTCCAAGAAATCCTCCGCTTTTATTACTTTCTTGAAGTATCTTACTGCTCCAATTTAGATTAACTCTTATTTCACCATAATCTGCTGAATTAGGTTTATCTAAACTAATACTAGATCTGGTCTTATCTAAGGTAATTTTATTGAGGTTAAGATTAGATTTGTTGGACTGTTGCGTATTTATTGTTTTAGTAGTTACAGGTGGTGTGGCATCAGCAATTTCAACACCAAAGTGCTTAGCCAGCGGCTCTAAACCACCTTCAAATCCTTGTCCTACACAACGAAATTTCCATACATCTTTATGTAAATAAAATTCTCCAAGAATCAAGGCAGTCTCTTTCATTCCTTGGGTAAGAATCTGAGATTCAATATTATCATTGATTCCTAATGATAAAGATAAAACTTGATTAAATACTGCTCTATTTTCATGTATTGTCGCAGTTAATGCAACTTTATAAATACTAGAATCTAAGCAGTGTAGATCTAATGAAAACTCAGCTTTTCCTACTAAGCTAGTTTTCATTCGAAGAGTACCACCCAAAATATTATTTTGATTATAAAAACACATATCATCATCACTACGCACTTTCCCTTCAGCAGTTAGAGCAAACGCTGATATATCAATATCCACCCCAGAGATAGGAGTGTAGTGAATTATTATAGAAAGCGGTAGCGTAGATTCTATAGGAGTATTACCGCCAGGTGTTAAAATTACCCTATTATTCATAAGCTAAAAATATTCTAATGTTTTGCTGCATGAGTAAACAAAGAGAAAAAATTCTCTGTGGTTATATCTTCAATACAAGACAATGAAGTTTTTCTTAACTCTGCAATGTGTTTTGCCACATATTGCACATAAGCTGGTGTGTTTGTTTTTCCCCGATAAGGAACTGGAGCTAAGTAAGGGGAATCGGTTTCAATTAATAATCTATTTGCTGGAATTTTGGCAGCTACCTGCTGTAGATCCCTTGCACTAGGGAAAGTAATAATTCCAGAGAAAGAAATATAAAACCCTAAATCTATTCCTTTTTTTGCAGTATCCCAATCCTCAGTAAAACAATGAAGTACGCCGCCCACTTCATCTGCACCTTCTTCTTTTAGAATACGTAAAGTATCTTCTTTTGCCTGTCTTGTGTGGATAATTAAGGGTTTCTTACAAATCTTTGCAGCGGTTATATGGGATATAAATCGATCTTTTTGCCAAGACAAATCACCCTCACTACGAAAATAATCTAACCCGGTTTCGCCAATACCCACTACTTCCGGAAGAGAACCAGAATCAATTAGTTGATCTATAGTAGGTTCTTTAGTTTCACTACTGTTAGGGTGAATTCCTACCGAAATAGAAATATCTTCATTTTTTTGAGCAATTTTATAAATTTCTGGAAAACTCTCCATATCTACAGATACACATAGCATATGCCCTACCCCAGATTGGTGCGCTTCTTCTATAGTTTGGGAAGCAGGTTGGTCAATTAAATTGATATGACAATGGGAATCAACAAGCATAATTTATTTATTACATAGTATAGGTAGGCTTTTCAGAGTTAAGTCTATCGGCAAGATAGGTTTCTATCTTAGTACACACATCATCATCAATTGAATCAAATTGTACCCCAACTCCAGGAGTTCTACTATGAGCACTCTCTGGAGTAATCCAAATAACTTTCCCTAAAAGGGTTATTTCTTCTATTTCATTAAGTAAAGTGAATTGTATTGATATTTTGTCATCAATTTTATAGTGCTTAGAAGTAGGGATAAATAATCCTCCATTTTTTATAAATGGAATGTAAGCTTGATAAAGTGCATCAATATCCCTAATAGTTAGAGAGAGATGATAAATAGAAGGCAATCCAGTAATATCACTCATAAGAGTTTAAGTGAAAAGAAAAAACCAATCGATTAGTAATTTTTCTAATAGAAGTTGTGCATTAATTTGTGTGCGATTCGTAAGTAACCATAAACTATATTCTATCTTTTCTAAAAGAGAAAATAGTGATTTTAATTCTACTTTTCTAGAGAATTTCCTAAGAGAATCTTCTATATCTATGTTAATTAAAAGCTCAGTAGATACATTTCTTTTAATTCTAATCATATCCATCATAAATAGTATCATCCAATATAGAGCTTCCTCCCATATTTGCAATATATAATCTTCTACTATCTTGAGAGGGTTAATATTTACTTTTAAG
Source organism: Candidatus Nitrosacidococcus sp. I8 (assembly GCF_945836005.1). Lineage (NCBI taxonomy): Bacteria > Pseudomonadati > Pseudomonadota > Gammaproteobacteria > Chromatiales > Chromatiaceae > Candidatus Nitrosacidicoccus > Candidatus Nitrosacidicoccus urinae. Next base: position 928,272 of record NZ_OX241534.1, read on the forward strand.
GAAAAAAGATTATGGGCTAGCTTAATTCTTTGCGATAAAAGATCCTGTTCTAGATAGGATAATGCTCTTAGTGGTGCCCCTCCCACCAAATTCAATAGATGCATTAAGTTAATATCTTGCTTAGAATTTATAGAAGGTAATTGCTGGACGAGCCATTTTTCCGTTTCTATCTTAGAGGTAAAAAACCGAAATTTTTGGCACCGACTACGAATAGTAATGGGTAACGAAAATAGTGAAGTACTTATTAAAGTAATAACTGTATTCTTAGGAGGTTCTTCTAATATTTTCAGTAAGCTATTAGCAGCACTAATAGTCATTTTATCAGCAGCTAAAATAGTCACAGTTTTAAATACTGATTTTTTAGCTTTTAACATTAAATGCTGATAAATTTCCCTAGTTTGCTCTATCGAAATTATTTTTTTCTCTTCTGGAAGTGATATCCTAAGATGATCAGGATGAGTATTTGCTTTAAATAAAACACAGCCAAAGCAAACACCGCAAGCTAATCTATCTTCTCCAGGTAAATCGCATAATAAATTATTTACTAAATGATCAGCAAAAATATGCTTACCCATACCCCTAGGACCAGAGAGCAATATAGCATGGGGCACTCTTTTAGCATATTTTGCAGCCATTAGGTTCTGCCAGTGAGATTGATGCCATGGATAAAGCTCATGCATATTCTATTTTTTTTAAAAAATTGAAAATCTCTTTTTCTATAACTTTTTGTATCTCTAATCTATCTAAGGATGCATCAATAATATAGTATCTATTAGTATACTGTTTAGCTAGCTGGAGATAAGACATACGCACCCGCTCAAAAAAATCATTCTGTTCTTGCTCAAAGCGATCTCTTCCCTGTTTTCGCTGCATACTAATATTGATAGGAAGATCAAACAGAAAGGTAAGGTTTGGCTGTATGCTAGAGATTGTCCATTTTTCAATAAGTTGAATCAATTCTAAAGGTAATTCTCTACCTCCCCCTTGATAGGCATAGCTTGAATCAGTAAATCGCTCACAAATGACCCATTTATCTTCTGTTAATGCAGGTATAATTACCTTCTCAAGGTGATCAACTCTAGCTGCAAATATAAGTAAAAGCTCGCTATAAGGAAGCATACTATCTTCATCTCTAGATAGTAGTATTTCCCTAATTTTTTCCCCTAAGGAAGTACCTCCCGGTTCCCGAGTTAAGATAACTTCCTTTCCCAAATTTTCTAGTAACTGTTGAATAAATATTATTTGGGTACTTTTTCCAGCACCATCAATACCTTCAAGAGATATAAAATATCCTTTTTTGTTTTTTCCCATAGGGTAATTTAGTGCTGCTTATTTTTACCTAGAATATAGGTTTGCACGGCATCTCTATGCTCTTCATAGCTAGTAGAGAATTGATGACTACCATCGCCACGAGCAACAAAATATAATGTATCTCCATCATCAGGGTGTAAGGCTGCATGCAATGATTTTAGGCTAGGCATACAGATAGGAGTAATAGGTAGCCCAAAACGAGTATAAGTGTTATAGGGTGTATCTTTCTTTAAATCTGAGCGATGTAATGTGCCTGTAAATAATTCTCCTAGCCCATAAATAACGGTAGGATCAGTTTGTAATCGCATTTTCTTTTTTAATCTTCTTATAAATACACCAGAGATGATAGACCGCTCTATCTCAAGAGCACTCTCTCGCTCAACAATTGAGGCCATAGTGAGTGCTTCATAGGGGTTTTGATAAGGTAGATTCGGAGCACGATTATCCCACTCACTCATTAAGTGATTTTCCATAAGTTGAAAAGCGCGTTTTAAAATAGAAATATCGGTAAATTCAGCAGGGAAAGAATAAGTATCTGGAAAAAATCTACCTTCAGGATGGATATTTGAATATCCTAAGTACTCCATAATTTCAGTAGGTCCACTCTGAATTAGAGTATGCTGTAGATAAGGAGTGTTATTAATTGCATTTATTAGCTGAATAAAAGTCCAACCCTCAATAATAGTAAAACTATGCTGTACAACTTTTCCATTTACAATTTGCGCTAAGAAAGAAGGAGGTGTAGTTTCGGAAGGAATATAGTATTCGCCTGCTTTTATTGCTTGAGTTTTTCCCTTCCAGCGAGTAAATAAAGAAAAATATAGAGGATGTGTGAGTAGTAATCCTTGGTCATATAACTCTTTAGCTATAGAGCGAGCGGTTGCTCCTTTAGGTATCTCAAAATAAGAGCCGCCTTCCTCTACTTTAAGAAATGTATTAATAAATTTATGATATTCGAATTTAATCCATACCCCTAAAGATAATATAATAGATAGAAAAAAAAAGAAGAGTCTTTTTTTACTCATAACCCTCTATCCACATCTGAATAAGATTTTGAATATCTCTAGTTTTAGTACTGATTGGATAAGATATTTCCTCTAAATGACGTACTGGCCATAGACCAATTAAACTATTACAAACAAATACTTCTTCTGCCTGTTTTAAGTCATTTAAACTTATTGGTTTAACGATAGTTTTTATTCCTAAAGTAGGCACTCTCTGTAATATAAACTCTCGCATTACTCCGGCAACCCCGCAATTATTAAGATCTGGAGTTTGTAAATAATTTGATGTGAAGATAAAAATATTACTCATAGTTCCAGAAATTACTTGTCCTTTATTATCCAGCATTATCCCCTCTGGAATTTTTGGATCACTCCATTCGCTTCGAGCAAGTATTTGTTCTAGCCGGTTTAAGTGTTTAATCCCAGAGAGTATTGGGTTATGTCCTAAAGTAGTAGTACAAATCCGAAGTGTAATACCATTTTTGGAGAAATCTATAGGATAATCTGGCCAAGGATGGATAGAGAGCACTCGAGTAGGCTTATTATTATGTGGAATACGATAGCCTCTCTGTTCTGATATTCCTCTAGTAAGGATAATCTTCAGAACCCCTTGAGAAATTTCACTACAGAGTTCTGTTACTTCTTTATCTAAAACCTTTGAATCTAGAACAGGAAATTTTAATCGGTGGCAACTTAATTTTAAGCGATTAAGATGAAAATTATAGAAAGGAATCCTTCCCTTATGAATTGCGATGGTCTCGAATAAACCATCCCCATATTGAAATCCTCGATCAGAAAACGAAACTTTAGAAGATGGGCTACCGTTAATTAGTGTTTTTTTCAGAGAAAAACAATAGGTAGGATTAACTAAATTGCTTAAATACTAAAGATCCATTTGTACCACCAAACCCAAAAGAATTAGATAGTGCAACTTTAACTTCTTTTTCTTGGGATGTACCAATGACATAATTTAATCCTTCACATTTAGGATCAAGGTTAAAAACATTTATGGTGGGAGGGATAACTTGATCTCTGATGGAAAGTATAGAAAATATCGCTTCTATTCCTCCTGCAGCTCCTAGTAAATGACCTGTCATAGATTTCGTCGAACTTACAGCAATTTTTTTTACGAAATTTCCTACAAAAGTCTTAATTGCTAGGGCTTCAATTTGATCACCTACTGGTGTAGAAGTACCATGAGCATTAATATAATCTAGAGATTCAACATTAATTTGAGCACTTTTAAGTGCACTATTCATACAACGAATTGCACCTTCTCCACTTTCAGGGGGTTGAGTCATATGATATGCATCAGCACTCATTCCAAACCCTGCAAGTTCTGCATAAATTTTTGCACCCCTGTTTTGAGCATGGTTTAGTTCTTCTAATACTAAAACGCCGGCACCATCGCCTAGTACAAATCCATCTCGATCTATATCCCAAGGACGGCTTGCAGTTTTTGGATCATCATTACGGGTAGATAAAGCACGAGCAGCTGCAAAACCACCTAAACTCATTGGAGAAGTAGACATTTCTGCACCACCCGCAATCATTACCTCTGCATCACCTCGTTTAATGATATACATTGCTTCCCCGATATTATGAGTACCTGTTGAGCATGCAGTCACAATAGCTAAATTAGGACCCTTCATGCCATATATAATGGAGAGGTTTCCTGCAAGCATATTAATAATGCTGCTAGGTACAAAGAATGGGGAGATTTTTCTTGGTCCTCCATTCAGATAAGTCTCATGGGATAATTCGATGGCATGAAGCCCACCAATACCAGAACCTAGAGCTATCCCAACCCTAGTTGCGTTCTCTTCGTTAATTTCTAAACCTGAATCGCTAATTGCCTCTTTAGCAGCAGCAATACCATAATGGATAAAAAGATCCATTTTCTTGGAATCCTTAGAAGGAATATAGCTCTTAGCATCAAATCCTTCAATAGTACCGCCAAAATGGACAGGAAAATGAGTAGCATCAAAATCAGTAATCGGTCTAATCCCGGATTTACCTTTAAGGATATTACTCCAAGAATCTTTTATATTTAATCCTACTGGGCAAATAATACCCAGTCCAGTAACAACAACTCTTCTATTTATCAACGGTCTTTAATATCACTAAACTAAAAAAGAAAAAAGGCCGCGCTGATTACCGCACGGCCTATATTTTATTTATCTTGACACTCTTTAATATAATCAATCGCTTCTTGAACTGTAGAAATTTTTTCTGCTTCCTCATCAGGAATTTCGCATTCAAAAGCCTCTTCTAACGCCATCACAAGCTCTACAGTATCTAATGAATCAGCACCTAAATCATCAACAAAAGATGATTCATTTGTTACTTCTTCAGGATTCACACCTAATTGTTCAACTACAATTTCTTTAACTCGAGATTCTATATCGCTCATAATAATTTATTTCTCCAAAAATATTTTTTATATAAAAATGATAAGTTTAAAAGTATTCTATTAATTTTAATACTGTCTTAACTGTTTCCTTAATACATCTTATTAGGCCATACAAAGCCCACCATTGACATTAATTGTTTCTCCTGTAATATATCCTGCCTCAGAGCTTGCAAGAAAGGCAACAGCTGCAGCTATATCTTGCACATTGCCTAATCTATTTAGTGGGATATTAGATAATAATCCCTCTTTCTGAGAGTTAGTAAGCACGTCAGTCATATCTGTCTCAATAAATCCAGGAGCTATAGCATTTACTGTAATACCACGAGCACCTACTTCACGGGCGAGAGATTTAGTAAAACCAATCATTCCAGCTTTTGAAGCTGCATAATTAGTTTGCCCTCTATTTCCCATAATACCTACTACAGAAGATATATTAATAATACGCCCCCACGAAGATTTAAGCATTCCCCTAATACACCCTTTGGAGAGCCGATAAATCGAAGTAAGATTAGTATTAATTACTGCTTCCCAATCGCTATCTTTCATTCTCATCAGTAATCCATCTCGAGTAATACCTGCATTATTTACAAGAATAGTAGGAATACCTATTTGCTCTGAAATTAATGTAAGAGCTTGATCAATAGATTCTGATTGAGAAACATCTAGAATAATACCTCTACCAGACCAGCCATTTTCTCTTATAAATGAATCAATTTTATCTACACCCAATTGCGATGTGGCTGTACCTATGACAACAGCACCTTGTGTAGCTAAGGTTTGAGCTACAGCATAGCCAATTCCTCGGCTAGCCCCTGTTATTAAGGCAATTTTCCCTTCTAAGCTCATTTATTTTTCTCAGTAATTTGTAATGCCTTATTAAGGCTATCTATATCAAAAATAGATAGCACAGTTACACTCCTATCTATTCTTTTTACCAATCCAGCAAGAACTTTCCCTGGTCCACACTCAATGAATGTGTCCACACCTTGATTTATTAAAAAGTTAATTATCTCTACCCAGCGTACTGGATGATTAAGCTGGCGTATTAAAGCATCTCGAATATCTTCAGGATTATTATTAATAGCCACATCTATATTGTTTACTACTGGAATAGATGGAGAAGTAATAGAAATATTGGCTAAATATTCTTTAAATTTAGTTACTGCTGGTAACATAAGTTGGCAATGAGAAGGAATAGTTACAGGTAAGAGTAACGCTTTTGCACCAATACGTTGTGCTTTTTCGATCATCTTATCTACAGCATGCTTATGTCCGGCAACAACTACTTGACCAGGTGCATTAAAATTAACTGGTTCCACAATTCCATTATTGTTTAATTGCTGGCAGATATCTTTCACTTCTTCATCTTTAAGTCCTAAGATTGCTGCCATTGCTCCTATATCTTTTGGCACTGCCTCTTGCATATAAGCAGCTCTATGAGCTACTGCATCTACTGCAATCTCAAACTTTAAGCTATTAGCACAAACCCATGCACTATATTCACCTAAACTATGACCAGTCATAAATTCAGGAAATTTTCCACCCATGCTACGCCAAATTTGCCAAACAGCCACCCCTCCTGCTAACATCGCAGGTTGAGTGTGTTCAGTAAGATTTAAACGATCTTTAGGTCCGTTTTGAATAAGGTGCCATAAATCGTAATCTAATACAGTGGATGCTTGTGCAAACACCTCCTTTACTTTTGGGTACGCATTAGATAACTCAGCAAGCATACCTACGGTTTGTGATCCTTGGCCTGGAAATAAAAAAGCAAGCTTGTCACTCATAATACGTATATTAATATTTTAATAATGCCGAACCCCAAGTAAAGCCGCCTCCAAAGGCTTCGAGAAATAACTTATCTCCCCTTTTAATTCTACCATCTCGAACTGCTATATCAAGTGCTAGAGGCACGGAAGCAGCAGAAGTATTCCCATGGGAATCAACAGTGACGACAACTCTTTCCATTGGGAGATTTAGCTTTTTTGCAGTCGCTTCAATTATTCTAATATTAGCTTGATGTGGAATTAACCAATCAATTTCCCCCTTATCCATATTATTTGCAGCCAAGGTTTCCTCCACGATCCGCTCTAAAGTACGTACAGCTACTCTAAAAACCTCACTGCCTTGCATTTGGATAAATGCTCCCTCTTTTCTTAATTTATGATAATTTTCAGAGATTCCAGCAGGAACAGTAAGTAACTGCTGATAATTACCGTCTGCATGCAAATGAGTTGAGATAATTCCAGGATCTTTGCTTGCCTGTAATACGACAGCACCTGCTCCATCGCCAAAAAGTACGCAGGTAGTTCGATCTTGCCAATCAATAATTCTAGACAGAGTTTCAGTACCTACAACTAAAGCAGTATGTGCACTTCCCGTATGAATAAATTTTTCAGCAATACTTAAGGCATAAATAAATCCAGTGCAAACCGCTTGTATATCAAAAGCAGCTGACCCAGAAATACCTAATTTTTTCTGAAGCAAGCATGCAGTACTAGGAAAAATCCGATCAGGAGTTGTCGTAGCTACAATAATAAGATCAATATCCGAAGGGGATATCTGGGCTGCTTTTAGAGCATTACGGGAAGCCATCTCAGCTAAGTCACAAGCAGTTTGCCCTGTATCTGCAATATGTCTTTTTTTTATGCCCGTTCTTTTTGTAATCCACTCATCTGTAGTGTCTACCATCTGCTCTAAATCAGCATTAGTAAGTATTTTCTCTGGAAGATATCCTCCAGTACCTATAATACGAGCATAGTTTCTCAACTGACTTGCCTCTCTACTAACCATGGCTCTAAGTGAATACTAATGTGTTTAGGTACATCTTTTTGAGCTTCAATAATAGCAATATGAATTGCATGGGCAAAAGCCATAATATCAGCTCCACCATGGCTTTTTATGACAACACCATTTAATCCAATCAAATTGGCACCATTATATCGCCTTGGATCCATTTTTTTGCGGAATTTATTGAGAACAGGTAGAGTTAAAAAACCTATAAACTTGGTAAGAAAGTTACTATCAAAGGATTCTTTTAAGAAATGTTTAACTAGCTGGGCTACTCCTTCACTAGATTTTAACGCAACATTACCTACAAACCCATCGCATACCACTACGTCAGCACTACCCTTATAAATATCATCCCCTTCTACAAATCCAATGTAATTTAAGCGACTTTTAGCTAGCATCTGCCCAGCTTTTTTAATTTGCTCATTACCTTTAATAAGTTCGGTTCCTATATTCAATAAACCTACTCTAGGGTTGGGTACATTATCAATAGCACTAGCTAACACCGATCCCATTAGAGCAAATTGATATAGATTCTCAGCACTGGAATCTACATTAGCACCTAAATCAAGCACATAACAATGTCCTAATACGGTAGGTAAAGTAGAAACAATCGCTGGCCTATCTATCCCAGGTAAAGTTTTTAATACAAATCGAGCAGTTGCCATTAAAGCACCCGTATTACCCGCACTTACACAAGCGTCTGCTTTTCCTGATTTAATCAAATTAATAGCTACCCGCATAGAAGAGTCTTTTTTATTGCGCAACGCCTGAGAGGGTAACTCATCCATTTCTACCTTTTGAGAGGCATGTTGGATAGTTAGCCGTTCATCAAGTGCTCCTTTATTTGCTATTATTAGATTATAAATTAATTGATGATCCCCTACTAAAATAAGAGTTACATCTTTTATTTCAAGAAGTACACTTAATGCGGCAGGGACAACAACTTGGGGGCCATAATCCCCACCCATTGCATCTAGTGCAATTGTAATAGCCAAAACTAATTTATTCCTCTTCCTCGGTATTATTCTTTTTTATTATTACTTGTCTTCCCCGATAATAACCATCAGGGGTAATGTGATGTCTACGATGAAGCTCTCCAGATAGAGAGTCTGTAGATAGGGTAGGACCAGTTAATGCATCATGAGCACGGCGCATACCTTTTCTAGAGGTAGATTTTTTGCTTTTTTGAACAGCCATATTTAAAAATATCCTAATTATTAGTAAGTTACTTTAACTTATTTAAAACAGAAAACGAATTTTGCTTATTGTTTAGATTGCTTATAGAAGGACTTTCTCCACTTAAACAATTTGATTCTTGCACATGTTTAGGTGCTATAGGAAAAGATAATAATAATTCATCTTCTATTAAATCCCATAAAGAAAGATTATCTAGAGTACTTAATACTATAAATTCATAAGGTAATTTATTATATTGATCGATATCCGTATCTTTATAAACCAAACATAATGCTATTTTACTACTTATTCCAGTATTCATTGGCTGTAAACACCGCTGACAAGTAAAATATATATTAGCTTTAATATTGCCCTGAATAATTGGAATTCCCTTATTATCGTACCCAAATTTTAAATTTGCCCATACCGATCCTGTTTTATTTAAAACCTCTTCTATTACTCGTGGCATATTTGCAAATAAAATCTCTCCTTCCAAGGTAGTGCCAGATTTCACTAACTGCCAAGGCAATACCTCATTAGGCAAGTATGCTAGCATAAAAAAAGGGGAAATCTAATTCTTACTAGGTAAAATTATGAATTTCAATTGCATTCATGGAATTTGTTTCTAAAGCAGGAGAAGTAGCTTCCATATGACTTGTAGCATTTAAATCGAAATATTTGGAACTAATATTACCTGCCACATAATCCCCATCAAAGCAAGAAGTATCAAACTTTGTAATACTAGGATTATATTTTTGCGCAGCTTCAATTAAATCCGATAAATCTTGATAAATAAGTCTATCGGCACCGAGTAAAATAGCAATTTCTTCTTCAGATCGATTATAAGCAACTAGATCATTGGCTGCAGGCATATCAATCCCATAAACATTTGGATGACGAACCGGGGGGGATGCAGAGGCAAAGTAAACTTTTTTAGCTCCAGCATCTCTAGCCATTTGAATAATCTGCTGTGAAGTTGTACCTCGCACAATAGAATCATCTACGAGTAATACATTTTTATCTTTAAATTCTAAACTAATCGGGTTTAATTTTTGACGAACTGATTTTTTCCTTTGCTTCTGACCCGGCATAATAAATGTTCGTCCAATATATCGATTTTTAATGAATCCTTCTCGGTATACAACTCCTAAAGCATAAGAGAGCTGCAGAGCAGCACTACGGCTTGTATCTGGAATTGGAATAACCACATCAATATCATGATCCGGCCACTCTTGTAGAATTTTTCTTGCTAATTTTTCCCCCATACGCATACGAGATTTATGTACAGAAATATTATCAACAATGGAATCTGGGCGAGCTAAATAAACATATTCGAAGATACAAGGAGCGTATATAGTACTCTCTACACATTTACGAGTGTAAAAATTGCTATTAGAATCGATGAAAATAGCCTCCCCTGGCTGTATATCTCGAATAAGATTATATCCAAGAGAATCAATTGCTACGCTTTCAGATGCAATAATATATTCATGTTTATTTTCTAATTCTATAAAGCGGCTACCAAAAGCCAATGGGCGGATACCGCAAGGATCTCGAAAAGCTAATATGCCATAACCTGCTATCATAGCAATTGCTGCATATGCACCATGACAACGCTTATAGACTTGAGAAACTGCTGTAAATAAATCATCCGGAGTAAGCGCTATTTTATCTAACTGCTGTAATTCATGAGCCAGTACATTGAGTAATACCTCTGAATCAGAATTAGTGTTTATGTGGCGTTTATCAGACTGAAACAATGCTTGTTTCAATTCTGCTGCATTGGTTAAATTACCGTTGTGAGCGATAGTAATTCCATAAGGAGAATTTACATAGAATGGCTGAGCTTCAGTAGGAGAGGAATTATTGGAAGTAGAATAGTGCACATGACCTATTCCGATACATCCTTTAAGAGTCATCATATGATTAGTGCGAAATACATCTTTAACGAGGCCGCTACCTTTTCGTAAAAATAATTTACTCCTATCATAAGTGACAATTCCAGCAGCATCTTGTCCGCGGTGCTGTAGTATTGTAAGTCCATCATATAGAGCTTGATTTACCGCTTCTGTTGCAACAATTCCGATAACACCGCCCATAATTAATTCAATATATCCATAGGTATATAAGACTTAATTTGAAGTGCAAAACCTTGAAAGTAAACTAGTAATTGAGAGTGTTTCCACCAAGCCTCCTGAGAGAGTGAAGTCATTTCAGAAAGGGCAATTAAAATTACAATAATTGCTACACCTCGAATGGCACCAAAAAAGATACCTAAAATGCGATCTATGTTTGTTAATCCCATCTCTTTTATTAGAAATCCTAAGAGGACACTAACAATAGCACTCAACAGCAAAACCGTAATAAGCAATAAAAAAAAAGCAGTCGCTGTTTGAAACGACAATGGGACAGACGGAAGTATTTCATCAACTAGGTAAGTTATCTGGGATGAAAAATGCCACGCTACCAAAAATCCTACCCCCCAAGAGATAAGAGATAAAAATTCCTTAACAAATCCTCTAGAAAAACCAATAAAACTAGAGATTAAAACTATTCCTGTAATTAAGTAATCGATCCAAATAAAGTGATTCACCATAGCGAATCTTATTTAATAAAAATAGATTTTGTACCCAATTGTTGTTCTAGTAATTTTTTAAGTGCTGCTGGATCTGTTGGTTGGTTATGGTTTAAACGAATTCTTACTTTATAAATTATTTGATTACCGCTTTGCATTGATTCTATAAACGCCTTATATCCTGAAGAAACTGCTTTGTCCCTGATCTGTATCGCATTTTCTTTATGAGAAAAGCTTCCTACTTGAATTAATAGAGGAGAAGTATTGTTGTATCTGTTAGCTATATTAGAATCTTGAGTAGCCTTTCTATTTTCGCTTTCAAAAAAAGAATCGAGATCATCTAAATTTTGATCATTATTAGATAATAATTCCACTGATGATGAAAATTCACGATCAAATCCAGGTGTATTACTACTCCCTAAACTATTAGGTTCTAAATTAGATGGGTATCGCAATAGTATAGGTATTGTAATGATACCTAATCCTAACAGAACTAATGCCCCGATAAGTCGTTGCTTAATTTCTTTTTCTAATATTAACCCTTCCATAATAAATACCACTATTTGAGCATTTAAATGCTAGTGTGCTCTAATTAATTCAGACTCTTTTCCTTCTTTCACATCTATAAGGTGATTTTCAATTTCTTTAGGCTGAGGCATTTTTTGCAATGCAATTGCAAGTACATCCTCAATCCATCTAACAGGGCGAATATCAAGCCCACTTTTAACATTTTCTGGAAGATCTACTAAATCTTTACAATTCTCTTCAGGGATAATAACAACATTTATCCCGCCCCGTAATGCCGCAAGTAGCTTTTCCTTAAGACCACCAATCGCTAAAACTTCACCACGTAGGGTAATTTCTCCAGTCATCGCAACATGTGCATGTACTGGAATATCTGTTAGTGCAGAAACTAAAGCAATACACATTCCTACGCCAGCACTAGGTCCATCCTTAGGAATAGCACCTTCAGGAACATGGACATGTAAATCATATTTTTGATAAAAATCTTGAGCGATTCCTAGACGGTCTGTACGATTTCTTACTACTGTAGTTGCTGCTTGAATAGATTCTCGCATCACATCACCTAAGTGACCAGTATAGACCGATTTACCTGTTCCCAACATGATTGCTGCTTCAATTGTGAGTAAATCCCCCCCCATTTCAGTCCAAGCCAATCCGGTTACTTGCCCTACTCGATCTTGATCTTCAGCAAGACCAAAACGATACTGTTTTACCCCTAAAAATTTCTCTAGATTTTTATTAGTAATTGCAACTTTCTTAGCAATATTGAGCTGGATATTTTTAACAACTTTACGGCAAATTTTTGATATTTCTTGATCTAAATTGCGAACACCTGCCTCCCTAGTATAATAACGAACAATATCTTGAATTGCATTTTGTGATATGGATATCTCGCTTTTTTTTAAACCGTGATTTCTGATAGATTTTGAAAGAAGATAATTCTGAGCAATATTAATTTTTTCATCTTCTGTATAGCCTGGAATTCTAATCACTTCCATTCTATCCAATAAAGGACTAGGGATATTTAAGGTGTTTGCAGTAGCAACAAACATTACTTCAGACAGACTATAGTCTACTTCTAAGTAGTGATCATTAAAAGCATGATTTTGCTCTGGATCTAATACTTCTAGTAGTGCTGATGCAGGATCGCCGCGGAAATCCATTGCCATTTTATCTACTTCATCTAGCAGAAATAAGGGGTTTTTTGTACCTACTTTTGTTAGATTTTGAACAATTTTACCTGGCATTGAACCAATGTAGGTTCTTCGATGACCGCGAATTTCAGCCTCATCCCGAATTCCCCCTAAGGATATGCGAGAGAATTTACGATTAGTTGCGCGGGCAATAGAGCGGGCAATCGATGTTTTTCCTACCCCAGGCGGTCCAACTAAACATAAAATTGGTCCTTTAGGATATTTTACCCGTTGCTGTACCGCAAGATACTCTATTATTCTTTCTTTAACTTTCTCTAAGCCATAGTGATCAGACTCAAGAATAGACTCAGCTTTAACAAGATTTGCACTAATTTTGCTTCTTTTTTTCCATGGTACGTCCACCAACCAATCAAGATAATTTCTTACCACAGTTGCCTCTGCAGACATAGGAGACATCATTTGTAGCTTACTAAGTTCCGCTCTTGCTTTAGATTTAGCTTCTTGTGGCATCCCAACTTTTTCAATTTTACTAGCAAGATCCTCAACTTCATTTGGTATATCTTCAATATCCCCAAGTTCTTTTTGAATAGCTTTTATTTGCTCATTTAAGTAATATTCTCGTTGGCTTTTCTCCATTTGCTTTTTAACTCGATTACGTACTTGCTTTTCTATTTGTAGAATATCAATTTCAGATTCTAGAAGAGCCAACAAGTGCTCGAGTCTTTCTTGGATATCATCTACTTCTAATAGAGATTGTTTTTCCTCTATTTTTAGTGTTATATGTGCAGCAATTGTATCTACAAGACGGGCAGGGTTATCTATACCCGATAAAGAAGATAATATCTCGTGAGGAATTTTTTTATTTAATTTAACATATTGCTCGAATTGGTTGAGTAAAGATCGAGCTAAAACTTTTATTTCTTGACTATCAACCCTATATTCTTTTTCTTTATATTGAGAAAGTTGAGCACAAAAATAACTATCATTATTTACATATTGTTGTACTTTGGCTCTTTCACTACCCTCTACTAGTACTTTAACGGTACCATCTGGTAACTTTAATAGCTGAAGGATATTGGCTAAAGTTCCAATATCATAGATATCCTCTAGTTTAGGATCGTCAAGGCTAGGATTTTTTTGAGCTACTAATAGTATCTGTTGTTTAAACTCCATGGCTACTTCAAGTGCTTTAATGGATTTCTCTCTACCTACAAATAGAGGGATAACCATATATGGATAAACTACAACATCACGTAATAGTAAAACAGGTATAGTCTCTTCAGTTATATCAGGTACTGTACTATCTTTATCCATATATGCCTCTGATTCTATGTATAAACCTATAATAGAGAGCGGTATTTAAACAAATACCATTACCCAATTAGTCTGATGCTGCCCTGTAGTTTTCTTGATCCTTATACACTAGTAAAGGCTCAGATTCTCCGTAAACAACATTTTTATCAACGATTACTTTACTTACCCCTTCCATAGAAGGGAGATCGTACATCACATCCAGTAATATATTTTCAAGAATTGATCGTAGCCCTCGAGCACCTGTTTTACGATTCATCGCTTTAGTTGCAATAGCTTGTAACGAATCCTTTCGAAACTCTATAGTACAGTTTTCCATTTCAAAAAGACTAGAAAATTGCTTAACTAGGGCGTTTTTAGGTTCTGTTAGAATACGTACAAAAGTATCCTCATCTAATTCATCTAAAGTTGCAATAACAGGCATACGCCCTATAAACTCTGGAATTAATCCGTATTTTATTAAATCTTCAGGCTCTACCTCTTTTAGTATCTCACCAACACTACGTTTACTTTCAGTACTTCTAACTTCAGCAAAGAACCCAACCCCACTTTTCTTAGATCGATCTCCAATTACTTTCTCAAGCCCTGAAAAAGCACCACCACAAATGAAAAGGATATTCGTGGTATCTACTTGCAAGAACTCTTGTTGTGGGTGTTTTCTCCCTCCTTGAGGGGGGACTGATGCTGTAGTTCCTTCGATAAGCTTAAGCAATGCTTGCTGTACACCCTCGCCGGAGACATCTCTAGTAATAGAAGGGTTATCTGATTTACGAGAGATCTTATCTATCTCATCTATATATATAATGCCTGTTTGTGCCTTTTCAACATCATAATCGCACTTTTGCAGGAGTTTTTGGATGATATTTTCTACATCTTCACCAACATACCCTGCCTCTGTAAGAGTTGTTGCGTCAGCAATAGTAAAGGGTACATTTAATAAACGGGCTAGGGTTTCTGCTAATAAAGTTTTACCGCTTCCAGTAGGACCTATGAGTAAAATATTACTTTTTGATAATTCAACCTCATTATTTTTTTTACCAAGATGTAGTCGCTTGTAATGATTATAAACAGCAACTGCTAATATTTTTTTAGCATGATTTTGACCAACCACATACTGATTAAGAATATCCCTGATTTCATGGGGTGTAGGAAGGTAGTTATTCTTGTCGGTAAACGGTTTATCCCGTAACTCCTCTCGAATAATATCGTTACAAAGCTCTACACATTCATCACAAATAGATACTGAGTCGGGTCCCGCAATTAACTTAACTACTTCATGTTGGTTCTTACTGCAAAAGGAGCAATTAAGAAGTTTGTCATCCTTGCTTTTCTGAGGATTATCATCACTCATAACTTAAAGTCCCTCATTAAAGTGAGCTAGTACATTTGCTTTCATAATTTAATAAATAATACACACTACTACACTAATTTGCAGGTATCTCGCCTCGTTTTTCAATGACAGTATCAATTATCCCATAGGTAACAGACTCTGCAGCACTCATAAAATAATCTCGATCTGTATCCTTTTGGATTTTTTCAATGGATTGCCCCGTATGATAGGAAAGTATTTGATTTAATCGCTCTCGTATCAGCAAAATTTCTTTTGCATGAATGTCAATATCTACTGCCTGACCTTGAAATCCACCCAAAGGTTGATGAATAAGGACCCGAGAATGGGGTAAGCAATACCTTTTTCCAGTAGCTCCTCCAGCAAGCAACACTGCTCCCATACTTGCAGCTTGCCCAAGGCAAAGTGTACTTACATCAGGTTTAATAAACTGCATCGTATCATAGATAGATAACCCTGCAGTGACTGATCCTCCCGGAGAATTAATATAGAGATGAATATCTTTATCCGGGTTTTCTGACTCTAAAAAAAGTAACTGAGCAACAACTAAATTAGCCATGTGATCTTCAACTGCACCAACTAAGAATATAACTCGTTCCTTTAATAGTCGAGAGTAAATATCATAGGCTCGTTCACCTCGGTTGGTTTGCTCTACAACCATAGGGACTAAAGTATTAAAATTAGCCATGTCCTATTTTGTCCGTTTAATATACTTTGGTAAATCTTTATAAATCAATGTACAACTTCTTGGAACCCCATAGGCTCATCAGAGACTTCAATTTGGCTTAATACCCAATTAATTGCCTCCATCTCTATAATACTACCTCTAATTTCTGAAAGTTTTTCTCGATTACTAAAAACCCATCGAGCAAATCCTTCTGGATCTTCGTAATTAGCAGCTAACTCCGCCACTTTTTCTTTTATTTTTCCTTGATCTATTTTAATATCTGCTTTTTCAATAATAGCCTCTAAAATAATGCCTAAAGCAATACGTTTACGTGCTTGTTCTTCAAACTGACTCAACTCTAAAGATATTTTGTGAGTATCTATTCCTTTTTTAGATAGATTCTCTTTTGCTCTTCTAAGTAAAGACTCTGCTTCACTCTTTACTAAAGATTGGGGTAGCACTTCCATAGAATGGTTAACAAGGAGAAAATCCATAACTTGATCTCGTACACGAGCGTGAATTCCTTGCTCTAAACTACGATTCATAGATTTTTTTACCTCTTGTCGAAGCATTTCTACACTACCATCGCTAATTCCTAATTTTTTCGCAAATGCTTCAT
Source organism: Candidatus Nitrosacidococcus sp. I8 (assembly GCF_945836005.1). Lineage (NCBI taxonomy): Bacteria > Pseudomonadati > Pseudomonadota > Gammaproteobacteria > Chromatiales > Chromatiaceae > Candidatus Nitrosacidicoccus > Candidatus Nitrosacidicoccus urinae. Next base: position 945,168 of record NZ_OX241534.1, read on the forward strand.
TAATTTCTGGAAGATTTGGTTCTGCCACAGATAAAACATCTACGGTAAATTGAGCAACTTTACTAGCAAGATCTTGGTTATGATAATCTGCTGGGAAAGTAATTTTAAATTTGAGTTGCTGATCTTTTTGAGCAGCTATTAAGTGATTCTCAAAATCCTCAAGCATAGTGTACTTACCTAAGATGGTGAAAAAATTCTCCCGCTCTCCACCAGGAAAAAGTTGCCCATCAATAGTGCCACGGTAAGAAATAGTAACTCCATCCTCTTTCTGGGCAGGACGATCCACAGGATTCCACTGAACGTATTGGTATTGAAGTTTATTGATGACTTGAATTATGTCATCCTCAGTAATCTGAACAGTTGGTCGTTTAACTTTAATCCCTGATAAATTAATCGATTCAATTTGAGGTAAAACCTCGAAAGTTGCTATATATTGAAAAGGTTGATCTGAGGGAAGCTGGGGAAAGTCAATTTTTGGTGTACTCGCAAGCTGAAGAGATTCTTGCTTTATCGCATTTTGAAAACTACTTTGTACTAAATGATCTATAATTTCTTTATGTACGGTAGCACCGTAATGACGCTCCAATACTTTATAAGGAATTTTTCCAGGGCGAAACCCATTAATCTTCGCTCTAGGAGCCATTGCTTGAATTCGCTCCCTAACTTGAGATCCTATATTTTCTGACGGTAATTTAACTGTCAATCGACGCTTTAGTTCGTCAATTCTTTCTACTACAACCTCCATAAAAACTTACCTCAGTGGTTTAAGATTATTTTAATTTATTGTAGATAAAGCAGATTTACTAAGAAGATGAGAAACTAATTTGGTGCGAAAGGAGAGAATCGAACTCTCACGGGTCACCCCACTGGCACCTAAAACCAGCGCGTCTACCTATTCCGCCACTTTCGCTTTTTAATTTACAGTGCTGTTATTTTATCCTAAAAACACAAATATATACTACCCTACTCTTTATTTACTTTAGCTTCTGTAGAAAGAACACGATGAGACCACTTTATCTGACCCTCTGGATGAAGCTCGCTTAGATAGAGCCGTTTATGAAAAGATTTTTGCTCATTAGGATTTAGATATAAGCTAATATGAGCTTCTGTTTTCTCAATAGTACTACAATTTTCTTGATTCTGTATGTCCTTACAGTCTTGTACAATCAATTCAATATCAAAACCAGTGAGTATATAAGAGGATTGATTAGAGATTTCTCCAATAAAATTCCAGCCCACTCCCCGATTAGGCTGTAAATCTGCTTCTGATACACTAATTTGGTTAACAGGAATCAGGGTCTTAGCTCGCTCTGATATCTCCTCTGGTTCTGAAAGGATAAAACCTGCAAAAATTAATAACCCAAGAACTCCTAGTATATAAGGGCGAGATTTACGAAATGAGGTAAAAATAATTAGAATGATGATTAAAATTAACCATATCCGTGGATTTCTTAAGATGAGTAAGAAATTCATTGCTACTTTAATCCATTGTTGATGGTATCAATAAAGCTAAAGGGAAATGAGTGAAAATTTGACTACTATTTATATAGAATTTTCTCAACCCTGATGTAATCTCTACCTCTTGATCAGTTAATATATTCCTAAATATATTACATTTTTCTATTTCCGGAATTTCTACTTGAGTATTTTGCCAACAAGACTCGCCTAAAGGGAGCCCATTGTCATCACTTCCTAAAATAGAGAACCAACGAGAGGCGATAATAATAGCTACTTGGTTTTCATTCTTTCTTAAAAAAGCACATAAATGATCTGCCTTTTCTCCTTGAATAGATAAAGGCATGTATTCTCCATTTTCAAATAGCTGTGAGTACTTAGATCTAAAATTAAGCACCTTCCAAATTAAAAAAAGCTTTAAACGCCCATCTTCTCTATTCTTAAGTAGATCATAGGCATAAGTACAAAGAGATTGTGTCTTGTTAGCCGTATCAATTAAATCCTCTAGCATTTGCTCTCTTAATGAAAAATTAACAGGCGCCCGACTATCTGGATCTACTAACCTAAACTCCCAAAGTTCGTTACCCTGATAAATATCAGGTACACCGGGGGCAGTTAACTTTAAAAAAACTTGGGATGCACTGTTTAATAACCCATAGGAAGCAACTTCCTTTTGAAAGGGTAAAAAATTATCTAAGAATCTATTTTTCTCTAAATTGCTCAAAGTACTATGTATGAAGTCTATTAGTCCTGATTCGTATTCATGATCAGGACTAATCCAAGAGCTATAGATTTTAGCCTCTCGTATAGCTTTAATCATATAAGTTTCGATGCGATCTCTATAACTAGCCAGTTCTTTTTCATCCATCTCATATAGTGGCCAAGTACCTAAGACTGTTTGATAAAACAAGTATTCATCATTATAACTAGGTACTCGATGGTCTTTAGATTTCCTAATTTTTAGAATATTTATTCTTCGCCAGAGGTTTAATGACGTACGCCATTTAGCAGGTATTTCTGAAAGCACATTGATACGAGCACGAACATCTTCACTTCGCTTACTATCATGGGTAGAGGAAGCGATCATAGCGTAGGGCCATCTTTGTGCTCGACCTTGATTTTCTCGATGAAACGCCGCAATCGTTGTGCCATAATTCCTTGGATCACAACCCACATCATTTAATGACGTAAAATAGTTATAGGTATAAAGTGCGGTATCTTCAAAGGCCTTTGCCATGACAGGCCCTGTATACTGTTGAAACCGCATGACAAAAGGGATAATTTCTTGATAAATATCCACGCCGGTAGGTATTTCTAAAAGAAGAATGCTTTGGATAAAATCAAAGATAGTGGTATCTTCTCCGGGGTTTACTTTCTTAGCTTGTGCTATTGCCCACTGAATAAACCGTTTATCTTCTTCGGAAACTCGATCTACATTAATATAAGTTCGATACACTGGGAAGTAGGCAAGAATTTCAATCAAAGCTTCCCGTAAACCATTTAACGTAAAATCTCGAGAGTACCGGCTGGATTGGGCAATATTATCTAGCATATTCACCAATACGGTAAGATCGCTTGAAATACGAGTTTTAATAATTATTTTTTTACATTTATAAAGCAATCTATCAAAGTCAAATTGATACTTAATAAAACGAGCATAAATTTGCTCTAATTCTTTTTGGGTAGATGAATAAATAAAAACTCCATTACATATATTGGCGAAGTTATACCCAGTCGTACCGCAAATAGACCAACTTTGAGGAAGATGCTCGTAGCTAGCAAGAATTTTTTCAATAACAATATAGAAGTTAGGCTTAGCAGAATTATCTATTACTTGTACTTGGCTAGGCTGCCCTTTGGCTTCTGCAATATACTGCGTAAGCCGTTGATAGTATTGAGGAGGATCATAAAGACCGTCTGGATGATCAATCCGCAGTCCATCTACTTTTCCTGTTTTTATCAGTTCTAAAATAAAGCTATGGGTCGCAGTAAATACTTCTGGAATTTCCATATTGAGCCCAGCAAGATCATTTACGTCGAAAAAGCGACGATAGTTAATCTCATAAGCTGCTACTCGCCAATAGGTAAGGCGGTAGGCTTGATTTTCTAGTAGGTGATGAAGTAAATCAAAATGTTTAGTTTGACCGCCATTAAATATGGAAACAATATTGGCAATAAACTCTTTAATCGCAGGGCATTTCTGACAAATTTCTCCCAAACGTCGTTTAAAAATAATACTATCTCGTAGCCGCTCCTCTCTTCTTTCTGGATCATTTAATAGTGCATTTCGATCAGGGAGGTTTTTAAAAGCAGTAATTAAACTTTGATACTCTAAAAAATAAGGATCTGTCTCAATTGAATTACCCCCTAATAATGAATCAGATTTATGCTCCAAGATATATGGGTAAGTACTAGGATCAACAGGCAAATGCTGATCATAAAAACAGATAGTAAATTGACCTGTTTCAGATGAAAGAAAAAGCTTTATATCTCCATCTTCTAATGCCTCGCCGTAATGCTTCCCTAATCTTGGTAGTAAAACTTTACCACGCAATTCTTCCTTAAAAGGTTGCCAGTCAATATCAAAATAAGAAGCATATTTGGATGCCGGACCATGCTCTAGTACATCTAACCACCAGCGGTTATCATCTCCCCCTATCCCCATATGATTAGGTACAATGTCCAGAATTTGTTTCATATCATAGCGGTGCAGACAAGCCACCATCGATTCAAAATCCTCTAAGCTACCTATTTCTGGATTTAACTGGCTATGATCAACGATATCGTAACCATGGAGACTACCAGAGCGAGCTTTCAGGTAAGGTGAGGCATAGCAATGACTAATCCCTAACTTATGCAGATAGGGAATAAGTTTTTCCCCATCAGCAAAAGTAAATAATTTATTAAATTGTAATCGATAAGTCGCACGAGGAATATTAATCGAGGATACCTCTGTAGGCATATTTTTTTTAGATTCCTAATCTTAATTAGTTAGAGAGAGTATGTAAAAAGCAAATAAGAGACCAGCTAGGTAAAATATGAGTTTTAACTACTTCATCTAAATGTTCAACAGTAGAAAAAATAGCTTGGCTAGGAAGGGTGTTCGGTAAGCGAATTACTGTCTCTCCTAAATTGATGAACATAATTAATTGAGAGCAATCTTTGAACTGCCATGTAATACATAGCCCGCTTTCAGCTAAGAAAGTGTAGATTCCATTTGTTGAAGTCATCTGGTTTAGTTTAGGTTCCACCATTTCATGGCGTAACGCTAATAAGCGTTTAAATAAGCTTAACCACCCCTTTCCCTCGCTACTTTCAGATTCTTGCCAATTAAGCTTACTATTTTGAAATGCAACAGGGTTCGTTGGATCAGGGATCCTCTCTAGGGTTTCCGGATCCTTAAAGTCGGGAAAAGCTGCAAATTCTCGCTTTCTTCCTTCCCGAACGTTGGTTGATAGTTCATCACCAAAATTACAGAAAAATAAAAAAGGCTGCTTTGAGCCCCATTCTTGTCCCATAAATAACATAGGAGGAAATGGAGCAAGCAATATAAGTGCTGTTAATACTTTTATTTTCCTATCGTCTGCTAAGGTATTAATCCGATCTCCAAAAGCCCGATTACCTATTTGATCATGATTTTGTAAAAAAGAAATAAAAGCACCGGGTGGCAAATCCTTACTAGATTCCCCTCTAGGTTGATTTTTCCTAAAATGAGATATTTCACCCTGATAGCCAAATCCTTGGCTTAAACATTTTGCCAGATGAGTAGTAGGACGATCTGCATAATCTACATAATAGCCTGTTTTTTCTTGAGTGGCTAAAATATGCAGAATATGATGAATATCATCATTCCATTGGGCCACATACCAATTAGGTTGATTTTCCTCATTTCGAGTCAAATAGCGAGCCTCATTACTATCATTTTCAAGAATAAGGTGAATATGCCGATCAGACTCAAGTGTACAATGAACTGTTTCAGCTAGTTCTTTAAGAATATGATGAGCAGAATGATCATAAATGGCATGAATCGCATCTAACCTAAGACCATCCAATTGGTATTCTAGTAACCAAAATAACGCATTGTTAATAAAAAATTGCCGAACCCACTCGGAATTTTCTTGATCATAGTTAATGGCCGCACCCCAAGGAGTATGATATTTTTCGGTAAAAAAATCTGGAGCGTATTGATGTAGATAATTTCCTTCCGGCCCAAAGTGATTGTAAACTACATCTAAAAACACCATTAATCTATGGTGATGTGCTGTTTGAACTAAGGATTTTAGATCTGCAGGAGTCCCATAACTACTATCAGGGGCAAACAAATACACCCCATCGTAGCCCCAATTCCAACGCCCCGGGAAATCAGCAATAGGCATAATTTCCAAAGCGGTAATGCCTAATTCTACTAAATGAGGGATTTTTGCCTCAAGTGCTTTAAAAGTACCCTCTGGCGTAAAAGCGCCTATATGTGCCTCATAAATAACCGCTTCCTCCCAAGGTCTACCCTTCCATTTCTCGCTTTTCCATTGAAATTTTTCCGGATCTACCACTTGGCTGAATCCGTGAATATCTTGAGGCTGGAATCTAGAGGCAGGATCCGGGACAATCGCTCCATCGTTTATCCTATACCTATATAGAGTCCCTTCGGTTGCTTGATCAGTTTCTAACTCAAACCAACCCTCACTTTGTGAAGGCATTTCTAGCGGATGAGCATTTTCTCCTAATAATAGAGTTACGCTCTGGGCAGAGGGTGCCCAAAGACGAAAGCGGACACCTTTTGTAGTTAATTCAGCACCGAAAGGCATATGATGGTAGTACTGCATTTTAATACTCTATTGAAACTAATTTAGATAATTGTAACAGAAGATAAGGAGCTTTAACGGTAGAAAACATGGAAACAAAAGGCAGGTTAATACAGTTATTTAATAGATTATAGAACAAGACTCTGCTAAAAATTATAAAATAAATATACAGTTAACCATTTGATATTAGTTATATTTGTATCTTATAAAATAGTAAATATTGTGATGAATTACGTGGGGGGATGGATGCTTCCCAATATAAGGGCTATGTCCTTACCTTATTGTTTGTAAAATATATTTCTGACAAATATAAAGACGATCCCTATGCCGCAATTGCCGTCCCCAAAGGGGCTTCCTTTGGTGATATGGTAGAACTCATTGGGAATAGTGAGATTGGAAACAAGATCAACAAGTAAATCCTCAATCCAATTAAAGAAGCCAATCAGCTAAGTGAATTCCCTGATTTCAATGATGAAAGCAAACTGGGGAAAGGTAAGAATTTGGTAGATACGGTTTCTAACCTAGTCGGAATTTTTAACGACAGTAAACTGGATTTTGCCAAAAATACTGCCGATGGCGATGATATTTTAGGGGATGCCTACGAGTATTTAATACGAAATTTCGCCACTGAATCTGGAAAAAGTAAGGGGCAGTTTTATACCCCGGCAGAAGTCTCAAGAATTTTAGCCACCGTAATTGGCATCAGACCCGATAATACCACTCCTCAAACTACAGCTCATGACCCTGCCTGTGGGTCAGGATCTTTATTATTAAAAGTGGCTACTCAGTCGGGCAAGCAAATCACGCTTTATGGTCAAGAAAAAGAAACTGCTACCGCAAACCTTGCCAAAATGAATATGATCTTGCATCACAATCCCACCGCTGAGGTGGTGGCAGACAACACCCTTTCAAGACCATTTTATCAGGAAGAAGATGGATCGCTGAAAAGATTTGATTATGTGGTGGCTAATCCCCCCTTTTCCTTAAAAAACTGGAGCAACGGGATTAATCCACAACAGGATGAATTCAATCGTTTTGACCTTGGTATACCCCCGGATAAAAATGGCGATTATGTTTGGTTACTACATATTATTAAAGTCATCAAATCCACCGGAAAAGCTGCCGTGGTTTTACCCCATGGAGTTTTATTTAGAGGAAATACAGAAGGGGCAATTCGAAAAGAAATCCTCAAAAAAGGCTATACCAAAGGAATCATTGGCTTGCCTGCTAATTTATTTTATAGCACAGGGATTCCTGCCTGTGTGATTGTGTTGGATAAAGAAGATGCACTACAGCGGAAAGGAATCTTTATGATAGATGCCAGTAAAGGTTTTGTGAAAGATGGCAATAAAAACCGCTTACGGAAGCAGGATATCCGAAGGAAAAGCTTTAATTTAGCTAAGATCTTAGAGAATATTTTTAAAGGCAGGCGTATCTATCCTCATTTCATGTGGTGCCCGGGGCCGGAGTCGAACCGGCATGGGGTTTCCCCCGAGGGATTTTCATACCTACTACAACTTTCGTTGCTATATATCTTAGATAGCTCCGATATATATTTGTGGTCTGGACTTTCTCTTTACCCTACTATGTTTCATAGTTTAGGCAGGAGCCGTTAAGTCTCTACACTTTCCTTAAAAAGGCTTAGCTCGGGATTACCACCATCCATATTATGCTGAGGCTTCCCCGAATTTGACTCCATTCACACTAGATGTTTCCAGTCTAGGTGCTCAAACTTATTAAGTCCCTTGCGTCTACCTATTTCGCCACCCGGGCTTGTAAATTGGAGGCTGGGGTCGGATTTGAACCGGCGTCCACGGCTTTGCAGGCCGCTGCATAACCCCTCTGCCACCCAGCCTAATCCATTGGCTTACTTATAAAAATATCAAAAACAACTGGAGCGGGAAACGAGACTCGAACTCGCGACCCCAACCTTGGCAAGGTTGTGCTCTACCAACTGAGCTATTCCCGCCTCTTAAAGATAGATATTCCATCAATGGGTACAGCTATGTCAACTGATATAAACTAGTACTCTCCAGTTCGTGCCAGTGCTGCCCAAGCTGCACTAAAATATATTAACATAGAACCTAAGGTAAGAATAGCAGATATATATAATAACATTAACCCAATATCCCATACTGAGATGGATCCTACCGAATTTCGATATAAAAGTAGGGAAATCGCAATCATTTGAAAGGTGGTTTTAAATTTACCTAACTTAGAGACAGCAACCGTATCACGCATCCCCATGCTAGCCATCCATTCACGTAAAGCAGATACTAAAATTTCTCTACCTACAATAATCATGACTGAAAGTGCCATCAGGGTGGAAGGATAGCTTTGTAGAATCAGTATCAGGGATACCACTACAATAAGTTTATCTGCTACTGGATCTAAAAAAGCACCAAAAGGTGAAGTCTGTTGCCATCTTCTTGCTAAATAACCATCTAACCAATCTGTAATCGCAGCAAAAATAAACAATGCAGCACAAATTTCTCGAGTATTAGGAAGGTAAAAAATAACCACCAAAGCCGGAATAGCGATAAGACGAAGGATAGTGATTAAATTAGGAATCGTATAGATAGGCATAGATATGTAACATTTTTCACTTGTAAAAATGAATAAATATTTTATAACTATAGAACACTATTCACTTTAGACTAAATAATATCACTAATTAACTTCTATTGTGAAAATAGTTATAAATACGATGAGCAAGATTCTCACCTATTCCTTTCACTTGAGTTAAATCCTCAATTTTTAACTTAGAAATTTCCTGTATTCCTCCAAATTGCTCAAATAATTGTTGGCGACGTGATGCTCCTAGCCCAGAAATATATTTCTCTAAAAAAGTGTGATCGTATTTTTTAAGGCTACGTTTGCGGTGATGGGTAATGGCAAAACGATGTGCTTCATCCCGAATTTGTTGTAGTAAATGTAGTACTTTAGAATTAGAAGGGAGTTTTATAGGGGTTTTATCTAAATTTAAAAATAGAGTTTCCTCCCCTACTTTACGTTCAACCCCTTTGGCAATGCCTAGTATATTTATTTGAGATAGTCCCATCTCTGCTAAACTAACAGTAGCATAGCTTAACTGCCCTTTACCTCCATCTACGATTAATAGATCAGGAAGTGCTTTCTTTTCTTTTTTCAGTCTTGAATAGTGCCGAGTAAGTACCTGTCTCATCGCACCATAATCATCACCAGCAGTAACATTACTGATATTGAACTGACGATAGCGAGTTTTGTCAGGAACCCCGGAGTCAAATACAACACAGGAAGCTGTTGTATCTCCTCCTTGAGTATGACTAATATCAAAGCATTCAATTTTTTTAGGCAATACGGGCAATCTAAGTAGTTTCTGTAAATCTTCTAGGGAGGTAGAAGTCCTTTCTTTTTTAATCAACTGTTGTTCTACACGATTTTCTCCATTAGCCAATGCCATAGTAACCCACTTTGCTTTTGGACCTCGAATAGGTGTAAGTAATTTCACACTACTGCCTTTCTTTTTGCTAAGTATCTCAGAGAGTAATTCTTTATCCTTAAGTTTATGGCTTAATACAAGGGTAGAAGGGATATCTTGCTCTAACTTTAAGTAATGCTGCGAAATAAATGCAGCCATAAAGTCTTGTGGGGTAGTTTCTCCTTGAAACTTAGGAAAAAAAGTTCTATCCCCTAAATTATGCCCACCTCTAATAAAAAAAACATTGATGCAGGCAATATTCTGCTTGGTTACTACACCGATAATATCGAAATCTATACCTAATTTACTATCAATATACTGTGGTTCTTGTGTTTTCTTTAAACTAGAAATTTGGTTTCGATAATGGGTCGCTTGTTCAAAATGTAGCGTTTGTACGCTTTTTTTCATTTTTACTTCAAGAGTATCAATAATCTCTTTATTTTTTCCGTTTAGAAATAAAGTAATAAAATGAATATCCTCTTGATAATCTTTCTCAGAAATGAGTCCCACACATGGGGCAGTACAACGTTTAATCTGATATTCTAAGCAGGGTCGAGAACGGTTATTAAAGGTAGTATCAGTGCATTGCCGTACAAGAAATATTTCCTGTAGTAAAGCGATTGTTTCTCGTGCAGCATTTGTATGGGGATAAGGACCAAAGTATTGACCAAGAGAGTAATCTACTTTACGACTGAGGATAAGTCTAGGAAATTTATCATTAGAAATAAAAATATAGGGATAACTCTTATCATCCCTAAGTAATATATTATAGTGGGGTTGTAGTGCTTTAATTAAGTTATTTTCTAAGATCAATGCCTCACTTTCGCTATGAGTAATGGTGACCTCAATACTGTTGACTTGACTAATAAGTGCACTATTCTTAGCTGTTAGATTATTTTTTGTAAAATAACTATTGACCCGATTCTTTAAATTCTTAGCCTTGCCTACATATAGTACCTCTCCGCTTTTATTTAACATTTTATAAATGCCCGGAGAGGTAGTGAGATGTTTTAAAAAGTGAGAAATATCAAATAGCGTGTCATTTTCTATTTCCATAATCGTTCAAGGAACCGAGGTTCAATAAATTTTAATTTATATTAAATTTCTTCGATATGCTCGTCTTCAGAGGGTGGCGGATACTTTTTATTAATAATTAATAATGATGAATAATGCACAATGATAAAAAGTAAAATAGCAACAGATAATCCCATCGTAAAAATTACAGGATAAGGCATTCCTACCATGGTTTCTAACATCTCTTCCTTTTTAGAATATTTTTTGGCAGCATAAGAAGGAAGATATTTAGTAATTAATTCATCTCTTTGTGTATCAAGATCATCTAATACGCTATTTAATTTATTTACCTCATCTGTATCTGATCCAATTTTAGCCTCAAGTAGTTGAAGATATACTTTACGTGTATCCTTTTGTATTTCCTCATATAAAACCTGATCAGGTGAGCGCATCCGCTCTTTTACTGTATTGACTGGAGATTTTTCTTTGGTGTGTATTAAAGCCAACCAACTGCCAGTAAATATTGTTGTACCTATAATGGCAATAATTGAAGGAATAATAACTAGCCACGCTTTTCTTATTCCATCTAAATGGGCACTACTGATTTCTTTCTTACTATCGTTGCTCATCTACTTGTTGTCCTATCTAAACTAAAGAAAGGGGTTACAAAAAACTCTATAGCTATTTTAAAACTAGCTAAATAAATACATCATTAGATGACTAACAAATAAATACATCATTAGATGACTAACATAGTATAAATCCATTTTTATAGCTTATAAAAATTTTTATAGCTTATAAAAAATTAATTTTTTATTTATTTTCCTAATAGAGTTCTTTACTATATCTGCTTTAAATAAGAGCTACCTAGCATGAAAGGGAAAAGAAAGAATTTAGATTTTATTTTTAAACTCTTAAGAAGAAATTATAAACGCAGCCCTCCTGCTCTTAGTTTACTCATAAAAGTTCTTCCCGATCTTTTTACACTTGAAAAACGCTACCCTCGTCTTTTCTTCCCCTTAATACTTTTAATTCTAGGTGGATTATATGGGTATGAGCTATATGCTCGTTCCCAAATGGTATACATGGGTATCCCAAAAGCCATAAACCAGATATCTCCTTATACATGGACTCGTATCTTTCGTAATCATGGCTATATAGTGGGCTATTCAGATCTTCGAGGCAACCCTCTCTGGGTAAGCTATTTATTAAAACCAGTACCAGAAAATACTCCCTCTTATAAACGTCCTCCTAGATTTAGCTCAGATTGGCGTAATTTCTATCTTACAGGCCATGATTCATATACAGGTAGTGGTTATGATCGGGGGCATATGGCACCAAATTATGCCATTAGCCATATTTATGGGCAAATAGGGCAATTAGATACTTTTAAAATAACTAACATCACACCCCAAACTAAGAATTTGAATGAAAAATTATGGGAGCGATTAGAGGAAGTGGGAATCAACCACTTTACCAAGCAATTTGGTGAAGTATGGGTATTTACTGGTCCTATTTTTGGAGATAATCCCCAACGACTTAAGTCTTCTTTCTTAATACAAATCCCAGAGAGTTTTTACAAAATATATCTTGTTCCACCTAAAGAAAAAGGTGAAATACCTAAAGTACTTGCGTTTATCATGCCGCAAAAGGTGCGTGGTAATGAGCCATTAGATCACTACCTTGTCAGTATCGATCACGTAGAAGAGAAAACAGGGTTTGATTTTTTTCATAAACTAGATGATCAGATAGAGCAAAAATTAGAAGCTGAGGTTGATTCTAACCCTTGGCATTTGAAATCAGTATCTAAACTACCAAGTCGTTATTAATTGACAAAATATAAAATAATGGAGCGTAATGCGTGATTAACAATAAAAGAAATTTTGCTATAAGCATCATTACAATTTTCTGCTTATTAAATAGTTCAATACTATTAGCTGAGGAGGAACTTGTAAGAACCAGCTGGTTCGGTGGTCCTGTTTATGATGGCGATCCAGATCTAAGTATCAGTGCTGCACTCATTAAAGCAGGTGGAGGGGAAAAAAGCTTTAGCTTCAAAAAAGCACTTATATCAATGCTAGGAGATAAGGTTGTTAGCCAAGAGATCGCAGAATTATCTGAAAAAGATGGTACAAAAAAAATTAATCACTGGCTATCTGGAATGGACTTTTTGGTAAATGCCGCAATTAAGCATATGAATGACCGTGGTATCAAATTTCCTGATGCCTCTACCGATATGGCAGGAGTAACCCTTGCCAAAACATTATTAAAATCAGGAACTGCTCCAGACGGTGCTTATTGGGGTGGCTGGATGTTTGATAACATTATTCCTCATAGTATTCATAATCAAGTTATGATTGATATTGATAATAAATATGATTATAGATTTAATAAAGAGCTACACTGTATCTTAAATTTAGCTATGTATGATGTTGCTCAAGCTTTAGGTGAAACTCAAATTAAACTATCTGCACTTGCTTCAAAGTACTGTACTGATGATTAGGTAATTTATTAGAACTCTGCGAAATATAAGGAGGCAGTATGAGTGAAATTCAAAAAGAGGTACTGGCGGCTAATCAAAAATATGCAACAACCTTTGGTGAAAAAAGCAAACTGCCTATGCCTCCAGGGCGACATTTTGCTATTTTAACCTGCATGGATGCACGGCTAGATCCGGCAAAATTTGCAGGTCTTTCTGAGGGAGATGCCCATGTGATCCGCAATGCAGGAGGAAGAGCAAGTGATGATGCTATTCGCTCTTTAGTCATTTCCTATAAACTACTAGGTACTTATGAATGGTTTGTAGTGCACCATACAGATTGTGGTATGGAAGTATTTACTAACGAAACCATCACTGATCTTTTAGCTAAAAGTTTAGAGACTGCTGCCTTAGATAATAATGGCTGGAGGGATGTAGGCACAGGCCCTGGAAGCTTAGAGGGTAAGTATATTAATTGGCTTCCTATTGCTGATCAAGCTCAAAGTGTCTTTGAGGATGTACAGCGAATTTGCACACACCCTTTAGTTCCTCACCATATTCCTGTTTATGGCTATATCTATGATGTAAAATCAGGGCGACTCATAGAGGTACCTAAGGCAAATAACCTTCTAGGGAACACTCTATGATGTCTCTTGAAGAGCACACCACCTGTGTCATTGCTGGTGGTGGACCGGCTGGTATGATGCTAGGTTATTTACTAGCTCGTGCAGGCATTGCAGTTACGATATTGGAAAAGCACGCAGATTTTTTGCGTGACTTTCGTGGTGATACTATCCATCCCTCAACACTCGAAGTTATGCAGCAATTGGGGCTACTCAAACCATTGCTAGCACAATCTCATCAGAAAGTGTTGCAGATAAGTGCCCATATTGGGGATATGCATTTTACCATTGCAGATTTTTCACAGCTACCTATTCCCTATATTGTATTGATGCCCCAGTGGGATTTTCTTAATTTACTTGCTGAAGCGGGTAAGTCTCAGCCTAGTTTTAACTTACGCATGAATACAGAAGTGAAAGATCTGTTAGTTGAATCGGGTAGAATAGCTGGTGTCAAGGCGTATGATACCAGCACGAAAAATGATCTGATCATTCGTGCTACTTTAGTTGTAGGCGCAGATGGTCGCACATCACAGATTCGCAAGTGTGCCAATATGGCTATCATAGACATGGGTGTACCTATTGATGTGCTCTGGATGTGCCTGCCGAAACGTAATACCGATCAGACAGCTTCCCTTGGAGGAAGGATAGATAGGGGAAAAATACTAGTTATGTTAGATCGCGGTAACTATTGGCAGTGTGCCTTTATCATCAAAAAAGGTACCTTTCCTGATTGGCACCAACGTGGATTGTCTGCTTTTCAGCAAGCTTTGGCGACTCTACAGCCGATGTTTTCTGATCGAGTTGAAGAATTACACAATTGGGATAAAATTAAACTACTGACCGTTAAGCTAGACCGGTTACAGCATTGGGCAAGAGAAGGGCTATTGTGTATTGGTGATGCCGCACACGCTATGTCACCAGTAGGGGGAATTGGCATTAATCTGGCCATACAAGATGCAGTTGCTACTGCCAATTGCCTAGCAGTGCCATTACTAAATAATTGTCTGACTCTAGCTGATCTACATATGGTGCAGCAACGCAGATTTTGGCCAACCAAGATTACACAAGGGATTCAAGCCTTTATTCATCGGCATGCTATTACCCCAGCACTACAAGTAAATAGTAAAATAACAACTCCTCCTTGGCCCCTCAGATTGCTTAATCGCTCTTCTTGGTTACGCTGCTTGCTTGGACGTGCAGTAGGCATAGGTATTAGACCAGAAAGAGTGAGCCAGATAATAATCTGTAAATAATATCTCTATTATATAGCTTTATAACTTGGACAAGGAATAGAAAACCATCGGGGAATACCTCCATCAACTCGCAGGGCTACTAATTTTCCTCCCCAAACACACCCTCCATCTAAAGCAAACATAGATTGATTATAAATACCTGGGTTTAGGGTAGCCCAGTGACCAAAAATAATCTTAGTTTTTTGGTTTCTTCGGCTGGGCATCTCAAACCAAGGAATTAACCCTTCATTGTTAGTTTTACTATTAGGAGCATATTTCTCTTTTAAGGAAATCTCACCTATGCTATTGCAATAACGTACTCGAGTAAGCCCATTAGAAATGAGTCGTAAACGATCCCAGCCTCTTAGCTCTTCACTCCACTTATTTGGGGTATCTCCATACATATGGGCTAAAAATTCTTGCCAATTCTCTCCCTGCAACACTTTTTCTAAAGATCGTGCATAAACTATCCCCCTAGGAATATCCCATTGAGGCAGTAACCCTGCATGCACCATAATAGTATTTGATAAAAAGTCTTGATAGAGTAAGGGACGATATCGCAACCAAGTAATTAACTCCTCCCTATCTGAAGCAGCCAGTATTGTGTTTAGAGTATCGGAGGATCTAGGTTCTTTAACTTTTGCAGCAAGGGCAAGTAAATGAAGGTCATGGTTACCCAAAACCGTAATTGCTCTATTCCCTAAGCTATGAATAAATCGTAGTGTTTCAAGAGACTTTGATCCTCTATTTACCAAATCCCCCGTAAGCCATAATTGATCGCATTTAGGGTTGAATTGAATATAGCTTAAAAGTTGCTGTAACTCATCATAGCATCCCTGAATATCCCCTATGGCATAAATCGCCATATTTTTAATGAACGCATCCAGGCACAGCCAGTGAAAAAACGCCTATATCCACTTCAAAAGCAACACCATCTTCAGTAACCATAGAGTAACTACCCTGCATTGTGCCTACCGGAGTTTCAAGCATAGCACCACTGGTATAACAAAACTCCCCACCTGGCTTTAAGTAGGGCTGCTTTCCAACCACACCTTGTCCATGTATTTCTTGTACTTGTCCTTCTCCATTAGTAATCACCCAATGTCTTGCTAGTAAGGTTACTGCTATCGTACTTAAGTTGCAAATTTTTATAGTATAAGCAAAGACATATCTAGATTCATCTGGATCTGATTGTTCCTCGATAAAGAGAGGTTCTGCCGTTACTGAGACTTTATAGATGGGATCTTCCATGAAACTAGCTATTAAAACAAGATATTACATTTTTCCATCTGTATACCTTGCAGCTACTAGAGATGCACCCCATAAGCCAACTTTCGGCTCTAAAATTACTTTAACCGGAATATGTTCTAGTAATACAGATAAACGTCCCTTATTAAGGAAAGCTTTCATAAATCCACCTGCCTGTAAGTATTTAAGTATTTTAGGAGCAATACCCCCTCCCACAAATACACCTCCTTGAGAAATGCAGGTAAGTGCTAAATTACCTGCTTGTGCTCCATAAATTTGAGCAAATAATTCCAATGATTTATGAGCTAAAAAATCTTCATATTCCATAGCAAAACGACTAATAGCTGCTGCGGGATCCCCTTCTCGCATCGCATCTTTTAGTGTAGGATTTTCAGCAGTTGGATTCTGCTCTTTAAGAAAACGATAAATATTAACCAGTCCGCTACCTGATAATAAACGTTCATAGGAAACTCTGGTTAAACTCTGGGAGAGGTATTCTAGCAATTTAATTTGAAGAGGTCCTGAAGGGGCAAAGTCTACATGCCCACCTTCCGTGGCTAATACTTGATAATGCCCTAACAATTCATGCCATACTAGAAGTGCTTGACCTAGTCCTGTCCCTGCTCCAATAAGTGTTTGCGGTGCTTTTAGTTCGGGATCCCCTTGTTGCAACACTGCAAAATCATCTGGACATAAACACTCGATACCATAGCCTTGTGCCTGAAAGTCATTAATTAAAATGACTTGAGGTATTTTAAATTTTATTTTAAGTGCCTCTGGATCAAGTTGCCAAGGGAGATTAGTTGCTTTAGCAACCCCATTCACCACAGGACCTGCTACGGCAAAACAAGCACTTACAAGATCTTTGGTAATTTTACTACCTACTTCAGATAAAAACTCTTGTAATAAGGTATCAAAGCTCAAATAATCATTACTATGATAGCGATGTTCTACAAGAACATGGCGATCTTCTCTTCTTGCTGCCCACTCGATAATCTGAAATAGAGTTTTAGTGCCTCCAATATCTGCTGCTAATACTCTCATCGTCTATTCTCCCACGCTTGTGCTGCTTGTTTATCTAAATACCAAACAACTTCTTCTTTAGCTTGTAGCAGGAGTTGAATTGGATAGTCCTTGCCTTCTAGATTTTTTAAAATATTAGCAATCACTAGAGATTTACCTATTCCAGAGGCTAAAAAGAAAACTTGATGTGCTTGTTCAATTAAAGGATAGGTAATACTAATTCGCCAAGTGTTTAATTTTTCTACGTATACTGCTGCAACTAAACGATCTCGTACTTCTAAAATAGAAGTATGAGGAAAAAGAGAAGCAGTATGCCCATCTGATCCTACTCCTAAAAGAATAAGATCAAATTTACTTTGATCAGGTAAATAATTTTTTAATAGTTCAGCGTAGCTATCTGCAGATACTTGAGGGTTTGGATCTTCAGTCGGTATTCTAAATATTTGATAAGGTGGGATAGGGATTTGGTCAAGAAAAGACTCCCGTGCCATACGGTAATTACTCTCCTTATCGTCCATAGGCACATAGCGTTCATCCCCAAAATAGATATATACCTTTTGCCAATCTATCTCATTTATATAGGGGGTATTCGCTAGCAATTTGTATAAACCTTTTGGAGTATTACCACCAGATAAGGCAACATGAAATGAACCCTTTTGGCTAATTGCTAAATTAGCCACCTCTTTCCAATAATCTGCTGCACCTTTATAAAGATCAGATTGCGTAGGAAATACTCGGATTCTATCCATAATTCACCTTATTTAGCCTATATTGATTATTAAAATACCATATAAGTTTACTTGCAATTAGCCAATCAGCTTACGCTTAGATTGGAATGGTTAAATTAAGTAATCTCAACCTTAATCTGCTTAAATAACGCAAATAGTGCACCTATTGCAGTTAATTTTGGCACAAACATAATAAGTATACCTACTACGACAAGAGTCGCTGCTAGAGGCACATCGGTTAAAATACTTCCTTGATTACCATAAATAGAAAGCCGATATAAGCCAATATTTTTTAGCGTTTTAGTTATGAACGCTATAAATTTTTCATATTGTTCTTTAAACATATCTGTATTTTGCATATTTTACACCACCTATATTTTTTACTAACAGTGTTTTTTAAAAAAATATTGATAACTACATATTAAACTTGATTAGGTAACACAGGTTTTCCTGTAGCAGCAACCTGCTCAATAATTTTAACGGCTAAATCAACTCCTCCTGATTTTTTAATTGATTCTTGCATTTTCAATGCCTTTTCTTTGTAAGATTTATTTTCTAGTACTTTCTTAATTGCATCAGTGAGTCTAGGGGCAGTCAAGCGAAAAATATGTACTACCTCTCCTACTCCCGTCCATGCAATACGTGCAGCAACACCCGGCTGATCGCTAGTAATAGGAATAGCAACTAAAGGTACACCATTAGTAAGTGCCTCTAGAGTAGAGTTCAATCCTGCATGGGTAATCATTAGTGTAGCCCGTTTTAATAATTCTAGTTGAGGAGCATAATTTACTACAATCGGATTTCCAGGTAGGGAAGGAAACATTGTATTATCCCCTGATCCTCCTAGAGATAGTACTAATTGAATATCTAAATTTTTACAAGCATCGGCAATAATATGAAAAGTACTTTCTGCCTTATTTTGAATAGTACCTAAGGAGGCATAAACTAAAGGTTTATCTGATGATAATTTCTCCCATGGAAACTCTACCTCTTCTCGATGTTCTTCAGTATGGTAAGGGCCTGTAAAATGAAAATAGGGAGGTAAATCAGTTCTAGGAAATTCAAATTCTTTAGGTTGTTGGCTAATTTGAGCAAGGGAGGAATAATCATCATTAGGATTAGGATGAAGCGGAAGTCCCCACTGCTTCCGATAGCTACTTAGCACCCTACTAATAGGTTTTGATATATAGTAGAGTAACTGATATCCCATCCAGTTTCTCATATTGCCAAGTAGGCTAGGAGGGCGATAATGCCAAGGCATAAATACAGGAGGAATAGATGAATCTGCGTTAAGCACTACGGCACTACATATACTCACAAAAGGAATCTGTAAGTATTCAGCAACCCCATCTGCACCTCGGGAAGTTTGATCGATAAGTAACATATCAATCCCGGTTGTTTTAATTATCTGAGGAGTATCTTCCATAATAGCAGCTGCCTTTTTTCCAAATAAGGCAATTGCATGGCGTAACGAAGTTAGTCCATCTGTTTTCCCCATTTCTGCAAGAGGATCCTCCATACTTCCCAATGGAAAATCGCGTACACCTATAGGTGAGAAATCCAGATTTGCAGCGACTACTCTAGCTTGTGCATCTAGAAAATTAATTACCGTTACTTTATGCCCACGCTCTTTTAATTTTTGTCCTATAGGGAGGAGCGTGTTTAAATGCCCAGTTGCTGCCGGGCAAACAATACCAAAATGAGTCATGAATAAAGGGCTCCGAAGCGATTGATTTTTGTTTCAGTAATATAACTAAAAAATGGCCGACATTATAGGCATTTATTTAAGTTTATGATGATTAGTTTTCAGCATATTATTTTTATTATATTTTATATAATATTTTTTTCTTATCCACTTGAGGCTTTTGCTCAAAAATTTTCTGCTACCCAGTTAGCAGAAAAAAAAGAAATCAACTTATTTCAAACAAGTAAAAATCAGCTACTACAACTCTCAGAAATTGAGTTTAAAGAATCAAAAAGGCTACAAGGATTTGAACAAGGATTTATTCAAAGAAACAGGTTAGATGAAGTTAATCCTAAATCCCTTGAATGGGGTGCTGACTTCATATCAGGAGAAGGAATGTACTTACGTACCATCAATCGGGATTTTGAAGTTAGTGTTCATGGGTATCTACAAATAGATCGTCGCTCTTTTTTTGGCCCTACCCTTAATATTTTAATGGCAAGGCGTGCTCGCCCAATCCTTGCAGGAAAATTATTCCGATATCTTAGTTTTAAGTATATGCCTGATTTTGGGCAATTTAGGCAAGTACTGACAGTAGATGGGTTTCTTGATTTTAGTTATTGGCCTCAATTTAGAGTTATGGCAGGGAAATTTCGTCTCCCTGTGGAGCTAGAAATGCAGCAAACTGCCCGAGAAAATCTATTTATCGAACGGGGGCTTCCCATGAATTTACTTCCTAATCGAGGGACTGGGATCAAATTTTATGGAGATGTACTTGCTAATCGGTTGAGTTATCAGTTCGGTTTTTTACAGGTATGCGGGATAATACTATTACTACTGATTTTCAATCCTATGATGGCTATGATTTTACCGCAAGGATAATGGCACATCCTTTCGTTAATCAAACTAATCACTGGCTAAAAGAGCTAGGAATTGGGATAGGTAGTATGTATGGTAATGTGAGTGGAAAACTTTCTGATTTTAGAGAACCTGCCCAAGGAATCGGTGGTATACCAATGTTTAAGTATGTAGATGGCACCGCTGCAGCTGGGCAAATTTTTGAGATTGCCCCTCAAGCTTATTATACTCGGGGTTCTTTTAGAGCTTTTGGAGAGTATATATTTCATTCTCAAGAAGTACAAAACATTACTGCTCAGAAAACACTTTATAATCAATCTTGGCAAGTAGCTGCTTCCTATATCCTCACTGGAGAAAACGCTATTTTTATACCAAGCGGAGTGATTGTAAAACAGAATTTTGATCCATCCCAGCACCACTGGGGAGCAGTAGAAATAAAAGCTCGCTATAACCGGCTTTATGTAGATCCCCATGCTTTTCCCTTATTTGCCGATCCTAATAGAAGTGCAACTGGAGCTAAAGGATGGACTATAGGAGTAAATTGGTATTTCACCTCCCAAATGAAAGCCATGCTGGACTATCAGCAAGCCATTTTTCAGGGAAAAGGAGGAAAAACCCTAGGAAATCACGGAGTAGAACATTTACTGATGACTAGACTATAATATGTTTTCTAGATTTAAATTTCCTTGCAGTACGATCCTACCGTTTCTTACATCCCCTGCTTTATTGTCCACAGTTTTTAAACTTACAATGCATATATCCATACGTGTACGTTAAATAGTTCTTATTTTAATTAATTACCTGTTAGATTAAAAATTCTAACTAAATTAACCTTTCTTAAAACAATCAGATAGATCGGGACGATTGCTATCCCTTCTCCCTTTTAATTTTTATTGCACACTGAATAAATCAATACTGACAGTTTAAATACTCATAGCTTTAAGCTGCCTCCCTGTGCTTCTCCATAAAATGGCTTCCTTATTCCTATTCCTATTCCTATTCCTATTCCTATGCAGATTGTCGCTATAGTAGCCTTATAGGTTTATATAATTTTTTATTATATTTAACTATTAAAATATAATTTTATTTAATATAAAATATTAAATATTATTCAAAGAGATTTTAGTTAGGTCATTCTTCTCTTAATTATAGGAAATTACATATGGAACTAGGATATATAGTATCTGGCTTATTCGTAGGATTTGTAGTAGGGCTTACTGGGGTAGGTGGTGGTTCACTGATGACTCCAATTTTAATTTTTGGATTTGGTCTCTCTCCTTTGAGAGCGGTAGGTACTGATTTACTCTTTGCTGCTCTTACTAAAGTAGGTGGCGTGTGGAGCCATTGGCATCACCATACCATTCAGTGGCGTATTGTAGGATTTTTAGCCCTAGGGAGTATCCCCTCTACCTTAATAACACTACAAGTATTAAAAATCTTTCAGTACCATGATCAAGAGCTTATAAACTTTATTAATTTTGTATTAGGACTAGCATTAATTTTAACGGCAATTGTATTGCCGCTAAAAAGCTGGTTGAAGCGAGCTGCCAAAGCTAATCATTCCTCCAAGTTTGTACAAATAATTCAATATCTCCGCCGGAATCAAAATTTTATTATGGTGAGTACCATTATGACTGGTTGGATACTAGGGTTTATCGTCACTATGTCTTCCATCGGAGCAGGTGCTTTAGGATCAGTTGCTTTGTTATATCTCTATCCAAATCTGTATATGAATCAACTTGCAGCAACTGATATAGCTCATGCGGTTCCTTTAACACTGATTGCTGGCATCGGGCATTGGCATTTGGGGACGGTAGATATACATATTTTAAGTAATCTTCTTTTAGGATCTTTGCCTGGAGTTTATTTAGGCAGTCGCTTTAGTATCAGTCTTCCAGATAGAGCAATACAAATTACGCTTTCAACTTTGCTCATATTAATTGGTATTAAATTTATTCTTTAAATTAAGAAGTACTTTTTGCTTATTTCCGGCATTAATAATTATGTATCTGATTGTTTTTGACGTAGGTCCGAGAAAAAAAATATTATGGGTTATATCATTTTTTTTACTGTTCCTTTTCTTTGGACTTTCTTTCCCCAAAAAGAGTTTTCCTCAGGAATTATCTACCAATAAATTCGATAAAACTAACTCCAAATCCCTTGAATGGGGTGCAGATTTTCTCTCTGGAAAAGGAATTTATTTGCGTACTACCGATCGGGATTTTGAAATAAATATTCATGGGTATTTACAAGGGGACAGGCGTTCTTTTTTTGATGATCAAACCCCTGAAACTCTGATGTTTAGACGTGCTCGCCCTTCTATTGCTGGCAAGCTATTTCGCTATTTTAATTTTAAATACACACCTGATTTAGGTCAGTTTAGAACAAATCTTGTTGTAGATGGATTTGTTGATTTTAGTTACTGGTCTCAATTTAGAATCATGGCAGGAAAATTTCGACTTCCTGTAGGATTAGAAATGCAGCAAACCACTCGAGATACTATATTCATTGAACGAGGACTTACTATGAATTTAATTCCCAATCGAAGCACTGGAATGCAATTCTATGGGGACCTATGGAAAAACCGCTTAAGTTATCAATTTGGTGTCTTTGCAGGGGTACGGGATAACACAAATAGTACCGATTTTCAGGAATCTCATGGCTACAATGTAGCCACAAGGGTGATGACTCATCCTTTTATTAACCAGACTGATCATTGGCTAAAGGCACTTGATATTGGAATAGGCAGCATGTACGGCAATACAAATGGAGAACTCTCCAATTTCAGAGATCCTGCTCAAGGAATTGGAGGAATTTATTTTTTTAATTACCAGAGTAGTACGATTGCTGCAGGGCAAAACTTTACCATTGCTCCTCAATTTCATTACATTAAAAATCATTTTAGAGCCTTAGGAGAGTATGTATTCCGTGCTCAAGAGGTACAGAATGTAGTTATTCAACGTACCTTGTATTATCAATCTTGGCAACTTGCTGCTTCCTATATTTTAATAGGAAAGAATGTTATTTTTGAGCCAAACGTAGTTCCGGGTGGAGTTATTGTAAAGGAAATTTTTAACCCATCCCAAGGGCATTGGGGTGCAGTAGAAATTAAAGCCCGCTATAATGAATTTTATGTAGATCCCAATGCTTTCCCTTTATTTTCTAATCCCAACCAAAGTGCAAGTGATGCCAAAGGATGGACGATAGGGGTGAACTGGTATTTCACTTCTCAAACAAAAATGATGCTGGACTATCAACAAACCACTTTCCAAGGTATAGAGGGAAAAACTCTTGGAAATCATGGCATAGAGCACCTACTGATGGCTAGGCTACAATACTCTTTTTGACCTAAAAAGGAACCCATGATTTTTCCTTAGCAAAACGTATATATTCCATATTAACTCCAGCACGCCAACCAGAACTACTACGCATTATTGCTAGTACCAAATCATCCTTTTTCATATAGGTTACTTTGATATTTCCGGGAAAATCTAGACTATTCCCCATATTGGGAATTCTTTGAAATAGCGTTTTTACATTGTCTAAATGGTAAATAAAAATAAATACTTTAGAGGCATTACCACCGAGATCAAGCCCTACTGATGGGCTACGCCAGTATATTTCTTGATCCCGCCAATCTTCCCCATGTAATGTTCCTTTACCATAACGAACTCCAAAAAACGCAGCTCCCCCATTTTCAGTACCAGAAATATACCCAATGGGATCCCCATAATTTTTGAAAATATCCTCCACAGCTCCTTGAATATCATCAGTAGGTACCTCAAGAGATTGGGCGGCTATTTGCGTAAGATCAGTATGGATAAAATCTTCCGCTGTATTACTACTCTCTTCAATCTCTGGAGCTTCAGATTTTTGTGCCTCTATTTCCTCACCATTATTATCATTAATCAAATCAATGGTACTCACCGTAGCACTATAAGCTATGGTGTAAACAGATAAAAAAATAGTCATTAATATAAAATGCCAGCCCTTGTTCATATTTCCCTCATTTACCCTATTTTTTTAAAATGGAATCCATGATTTTTTATCAGTGAATTTCATATAATCTACATTTACCCCTGCTCGCCAGCCTACACCAGTACGAATAGGAGCTAAAATAAGATCACCTGTCTGCTGGTAATTAACCCCTATGCCACCTACTACATAAAAACTTCCGCCAACACCCGGAATTCTCTGAAAAATATCATTAGGGTTTTTTAAGTGATAAACCAAAATGAATACCTTAGAAAGGTTACCACCTACATCAAAGCCTATAGAAGGGCTACTCCAATATACATTTTTATCTTTCCAAGTTTTGCTATGGAGCACACCTTCGCCATAACGCAGTCCAATCCCTAATGCACCGCCCCCTTCTTCACCGGTAATATAGCCATTAGGTTGACCTTGTTTTTTAAACACTCCTTCAATAACTTCCGCAAGAGCTTTAGTTGATTCTCCAAAGAAATCCGAAGCTGCACTAATGACTCCTTGCTGAGAATATTCTTTATCTTCTGGCTTGGTATCTGCATATAGCCAAGTGCTATAGATTATGAAAAAAAATAATAAAAACTTTATTACCTGCTGTTTATTTCCTCTATTCATCATTGTATTTACCACCAGTAGTAGCCAAAGGGTGAAAAACCATAGGGATACATATAAGGATAACCAAACCCGTAAGGGTAGCCAAATCCATAAGGATAACCAAATCCACCATAGTAAGGGTAATAATTACGAGCAGTAATCGGCTCCCAGAGATAGTATTTTACAGTCTGTATCACTGGGAAAGGATAGGCATGTTCTCCAATTTGACCTTCCTCTAAGTCTGCTACTTTACCGTAAATCGTAATTTCCCTATCTTTTTTATAAATCTCTGGATCTAAAAATTCAGCCACTGTAGCAATAAAACGCCCATAGCTTTCATCCCCCCCTACAGGTCGACCTTCATCTCCTAAAGGTTGAGCAAGAATTTCAAAAATAGTACCTTCTTTTTTATTATGAATACTAGCAATTTTTCCGCCCCAGCGTATAAAACTACCTTGATAGCGGTGGATATCAGTTTGTACTGCCTGAATACTAGGGTTTTTAGGTGGTTGATCTCGGATCAATAGAGGTACTTGGCTCTCACAACCGATTAATATCAGCGTAGTAAAAATAAGTGCTATTTTTTTTAGCATAGGGTATTTTCTTAAATTAGAGTAATTCATTAGATCGTTATAAACTATGTAGCTAATTTTTAACAAGCAAATATCAACTCGTCTAATTTTCACAATGGAACCCACTACATCTTATTTTAGTACAAATAAACAAGAAACGATTGTTTTACTCCACGGACTTTGGATGTATAAATTTGGCCTATATCCTATGGCGAAACGTTTAAGAGGTTATGGCTATCATGTGGTTTGTTTTGGCTATCCCTCTGTACGAAGGCATCCAAAGGAAATCTCTGATTCACTACATCAACAAATAGCTCAATTAGAAAATGAAACTATTCATTTTGTGGGTCATAGTTTAGGCGGATTACTCATTCAGCATTTTTTTGAAACCTATCCCAATCAAAGATCAGGGCGTGTAGTTGCCTTAGGTAGTCCTTTTGGAAGCAGTAAAGCGGCCCATAAGGTTTATAGTCTTCCTCTAGGTCGCTATATTTTAGGGAAAAGCACAGAAGAAAAGTTATTACTTGAACCTAGATCGCCTTGGCATTTCAAGCAAGAATTAGGGGTTATTTCTGGTACTCGAAGTGCTGATTTAGGTAAAATTATTACCCACCTACCTTTGCCTAACGATGGGACCATTACTGTTGAAGAAACAAAACAAGAAGGAATGACAGATCATTGTTTGTTAGAAATCAACCATAATGGGTTACTTTTCTCCCCATTAGTTGTGCCCTTTATTGATCGTTTTTTACAAATGGGGCACTTTCAAGATAAATAAATTACACCTCTCCCCAAAGGGTAAGAACAATTTGCCGACTACCCCTATAATTTCGGTGTTCACCTAAATAAATTCCTTGCCAAATCCCTAGGTTAAGCTGCCCCTGGGTAATAGGAATCTGCACGTTCGATCCTAAAATACTACTTTTAATATGGGCAGGTAAATCATCACTACCCTCTAAAACATGGTGATAATAAGGTTCATTTTCAGGTACAGATCGACTAAAAAAATTTTCAAAATCAGATCGAACGGTAGGATCAGCATTTTCATTAATCGTAAGTGATGCAGAGCTATGCTTGATAAAAATATGTAATAGCCCAATCTTGATTTGAGCTAGTTCTGGCTGGCAAGCCATTTTAATTTCTCGGGTAATTAAATGAAATCCTCGTTTATATGGGTTAAGCTTAATTTCTTTTTGAATCCACATGAAATAATAGCTCAGTCAAAGTATATAAAAAAATGAATAAATGATGAAACGGCATATACCTTTTATTATTGCATATGATTTTGATAGTACCTTAACTTCCGGTAAGCTGAAGAAGGGAAAATTGCTAGAGCAAAGTGCAGATAGAATTCTTGCTTATATGAATTTAATGCTGCAAAAAGCAAGTGCAACTAGTATTTCTATTCGTAAAGAAAAATTCATAGAAATACGGAAAAGGCATTAAGCTATTTCTTGGAGTAGAAGACTGGTTTGATTGAATCACTCGCTATGGTAAGGAGCAAAGAGTCATAGTAGGGCATTTTATTATCTCAAATGAGAGAAGGAATCATCATTGAGAAGAAATTTAAAAAAATCTATGCCTCTGGGTTTATGTTTGATGAAAAAGAAGTGTGGATCTCAAACTAAAGTGGATCAATTAATTGCTGATAGTCGGGCTACTCTTGGGGCTGCTGCAAATTATAGGGAAAATGAGATTATTGATCGAGCAGTTAAAACCATGATAGATATGGCAGTAGTAATACACACACTATATGAAATAAGCAGAAAAATCTAAAAAGCTACTTTTTCAATCTCAGTGGTAGGATTGCTACCATTTTGGATTTTTTGTAGCATATCTCGCACATAACAACCGCACTTGCCGCAATCTTGAATAATCCCAAGTTCATCTCTTAAGCCATGAATACTATTGGTTCCTTGATCAATTGCTTGTTGTAATTTTCTATCAGTGACTGCTCGGCATACACAGATGTACATAACTTCATCCTCTATTGTTTTTATACCACTATATAAATACAAATGATAATGATTGTCAATATACTTTTAATAAAAAATAAATATGCTATTGTTCTAATAACCCTTGAAATTGAGATTCATCCAAGATCGCTACTCTTAGCTCTTTTGCTTTATTAAGTGTTGATCCTGGTTGAGTACCGACAACCACATAATTTGTTTTAGAGGAAACATGATTATTTACCCTACCTCCTAGCGTTTGTATTTTCTCTTTAGCTTGGTTGCGTGTCATTGTAGATAGGGTACCCGTAAAGACAAAAATCTGTCTTAAAAGCGGTAAATGATTAGGATTTCTCTCCTTATTAATATCTACCTCTACCCAAAATACTCCCCCTCCTTGTAGTTTATATATCACTTCACGATTATGATTTTGGCAAAAAAAACCCACAATATGGGAAGCAACAACAGGGCCTATTTCCGGAATTTTTTGAAGTTGCTCTTCATCACTTATCATTAAAGCAGTTAAAGAACGAAATTCCTTTGCGAGCAGTTGAGCTGTAGTTTCCCCCACTTCACGAATACCTAGTGCATATAAAAAACGACTAAGAGTTGTTTCTTTACTTTTTTCAATCCTGTCAACTATCCTGGTAGCAAGCTTTTCTCCAATTCCTTCAAGTGCTGAAAGTTTTTCTATGGTGAGTTGATACAAATCAGATGGATTTTTAACTAATCCTAATTCTATCAGCTGGTTTGTGATCTTTTCTCCTAAACCAAGAATATTCATAGCCTTCCTAGACACAAAATGCCTGATCGTTCCTTTTTGCTGCGCTGGACAATATAGCCCACCACTACAACGAGCAATTGTTCCTTGTTGCTCTTTAATTATTTCAGAGTTGCAAGCTGGGCAACATTGAGGCATAGCAAATGGAGTACTATTTTCTGGGCGATATTCTAGGATAACGCTTATGACCTCAGGAATGACATCCCCTGCTCTGCGAATTAATACCTTATCTCCCACCCGAATATCTTTTCGCTGTACTTCCGATTCATTATGCAAAGTAGCATTACGCACGACTACACCACCTACAGAAACAGGATCTAATCGTGCAACAGGGGTGAGAATGCCAGTACGCCCTACCTGAACTTCAATGGCTAGCACTTGGGTGGAAGCTTCTTGGGCAGGAAATTTATAGGCAATTGCCCAGCGAGGTGCTCGAGCAGTAAACCCTAGATTATTTTGCTGGGTTAAATCATCTACCTTGAGTACCACCCCATCAATTTCATAAGGTAATTGAGAGCGTAGTCCTAATAGTTTTTCAAGATATGTCCAACACGCACTTATATCACAAACAAGCTGACTATAAGGAGAAACAGGAAATCCCCACTCCTTTAGCTGTATTAAAACTCTATATTGAGAAATAGGAATCTTCCCCTGCTCTATCTCTCCTATCCCGTAACAAAATATAGCCAAGGATCGGGCTGCAGTAATTTTAGAATCTAATTGACGTAAACTTCCGGCAGCTGCATTTCTTGGGTTAACAAAAGATCTTTCTCCTTTTAATTTACCCTCTTGATTTAATTGATAGAAGGCTGTTTTAGGCATGTATACTTCTCCTCGTACTTCTAAAAACTTAGGTACATTCTCTCCCCTAAGTTGTAAAGGAATAGTAGGAATAGTACGGATATTATGGGTAATATCTTCTCCAACCTGACCATCTCCACGGGTGGCTCCTTGGATAAGAATTCCACCTTGATAGCATAGATTGACTGCTAGTCCATCTAATTTAGGCTCAGCAATATAACAAATCTCAGATAACTCTAGCTGCTCTTTAATTCTTTGATCAAAACGTTCTAACTCATTCCTATCAAAGGCATTATTTAGTGAGCGTAAGGGTATTTTATGCTGTACCTTAGCGAAAGCTTTTAGTGGAGCGGCACCTACTCGTTGAGTAGGAGATTCAGGCGTAATAAGGGCTGGATATTTTCTCTCTAAATCCTCTAATTCTTTGAAAAGCTGATCGTACTCAAAATCTGCAATTAAAGGTTGATCAAGTACGTAGTAAGCATAGCCATATTCATTAATTAAATGCCGTAACTCTTTAATGTGCCTTTTATCCCAATCACAAGGAGTAGGCATAAATATACGATAAATCTACATTCCTAAAGATCGACGGTTACGATTAAAACCAAGAATTCGTTCCTTAATATGAGCGATTGCTTCTGTGGTTAGAATATTTCTTTTTTCATCTTTTAGATCACCACTTAGATTTCTTGCTAGAATGCGAGCAAAATTTAGCATCGCCTCAAAAGCCGCAAATCCTCCGGAAGGACCAGGCAATCTCATAAATAGGGTGAGCCCTGGTGTGGTAAAGCTATTCATCTTATCCAAATTGAATGTGCCAGGTTTAACCATATTAACTACACTAAAAATAGGTTTATCACGGGCATAAGCATGAAAAATACTCATTTCTCCAAATTGGAGTCCGTTTTCTATTAAAATAGAGGCGATATCTCTACCTTGAAATACCCCTTTTCCCCGGGCTGTGACAGTTAAAGCAATAATAAGATCTGGTCTCTGTTCCGTAGTAGACTGTTTTTTAGCATGAGATTCTGTAAAACTAGATTGAGGTTCAAGTTTAGGTGAATAAGCAGGTGATTTAGATTTAATACCTTGAGAAGAAGGTAGAGTTGCTTCTTTTTGTCTATCTTCTAAGGGATATTTATCTCCCTTTATCTCATCGGTAGAAAAGGTAGAATACCTTGATTTTTCTTGAGAATAAGGAGGTATCTTTTTATTAAAAGGATCCTCTACTTCGTAGGATTCATCTAAGCCTACAGAATTTATCTGCTCTTTTTTAATTTCTTGATTGCGTTTAAATTGAATTGTCCTTGATGTATCTACATCATCGTTGATCGCAGAGGGTGCGGCAAAAGAATTCTCCTGTTGATAGGCTGTATTAGATACTGCTAAGTCTAAATCCTCTTTATGGGTATTGGCGATATCTTTTTGATGGCTGTCATCATTAATATTTTGCTCATCAGAAATTGTCCCTCTTTTCTTTAATTCCCAACGGGAGTAAAAATAAATAAGTACAAGCAGTAGAATACTAATAATAAATAACGTAAGACGTAAATTATTCATAAAATTTCTCTCTATTTTCTAAATAGCCGCTAACTCTATGGCTTTATCTATATCTACTGCAACCAAACGAGAAACTCCTGGTTCGTGCATTGTGACGCCAGTTAATTGATTTCCTATTTCCATGGTGGTTTTATTGTGAGTCACAATAATAAATTGTACTTTTTCTGACATCTCTTTTACTAAATTGCAAAAGCGTCCTACATTTGCCTCATCAAGAGGGGCATCTACTTCATCTAGCATGCAAAATGGGGCAGGATTTAGTTGGAAAATAGAAAAAACAAGAGCAATGGCAGTGAGTGCTTTTTCCCCTCCAGAAAGAAGATGAATAGTACTATTTTTCTTGCCCGGAGGGCGTGCCATAATGGTTACACCAGAATTGAGTAAATTATTACTGTCTAGCTCTAAATAAGATTTTCCACCACCAAATAATTTTGGGAAAAGAAGCTGTAATCCTTCATTAACCTTATCAAATATTTCCCGAAAACGACTGCGAGTTTCTTTATCAATACGTTCAATAGCATTATTTAAAGTATTCAAGGCATCAGTTAGATCTGTATACTGAGATTGTAAGTACTGTAGACGCTCTTGCTGCGTTTTATATTCTTCAATGGCAGCTATATTAATTGCACCTAACTGATTAATTTTTCTATAAATATTATTATGCTCAGATTCTAATTGAGCAGCATTATTCTCCGCTAAGAATAAATTTTCTGGCATTTCCTTAACATTAAACTCTTGCTCTCTAATTTGTTCCTCGAGGGTTTGAGCGCGCACCTTAGTTTCTTGGGATTCTATTTGTATTTGTGATAAGCGAGATCTATCCTCAGAGATAATAGCTTCTTGTTCCTTTTTTTGCTGCTGGAGTAGATGCACTTTATTTTCTTCATCAGTCATTTCTGCTCTGAGGGTATGGAGCTGTTTTTCTATCACAAGCCGTTGTTGAAGCTGTATATCTAACTGTTGTTTTAAATTTTGTATTGGTGATTGATTATTCGAGCATTTTAGTGCTAGCTCTACTTGACGCTGGGTAAGATCATTATATTCCTTTTGGATTTGCTCTAGAATTTCTTTTGCAGTCAATTTTCTATTCTCTAAATCTTTACTCCTTATTTCTAATTGATGAATGACCTCTTTTTGCAGCATAGCTGTATTTTGAATTTTTTCATCTTTACCACGGATCTCTTTTTTTCTTTCTAAATGCTCAATTTGAAACTTCTTAGATTGATCCACCTCATAGGTTATTTTTTGGAGCTGAATGACAAGCTGTTTTGATTCCTCTTCATTATCACGATATTGATGATTAGCTTCATTACACTCTTGCTCAATTTGTCTCCAACGAATCTGATAATGCTCATTTTGAGCCTCAGCTCGAGTTAAACGAGTCTGTTGGTGATGTAATGCCTCTTTTAAAGAATTAATATTTTCTTGGTGTTTAGTTTGATCTTTTTTAAATAAATAGACTTGATTATATAATTCTTTTTGTTTTTGTTTAATTAGGGTAGATTCTTGGTGCTGTACCTTTACTTTTTCTTGTATCTGGCTTATTTCCTGTTCCCGGGTAACTATTCCAGTTTGTGTTTTTTCTTTTTTATTTCCTAAGCTTATCCAGTTGCTTCCCAGCCAAATTCCACTGCGGGTAATGATAGATTCACCTATACCAAGTTTAGGCTTTAATACTAAAGCATCTTCTAAAGTTTCGGTGGTGCAAATCCCTAAAAATAGAGAACTTAGGGGAAGAGAGGTGTATACTTTATCCCATAAGCTAGATTTATCTTCAGTAGATTGAGAGTATGCATATGCGGACTCTGGAATGCTATCTACTAGCATGAGTTCTTCTCCAGCTAGATGAATGAGTTGTATTGGATTTAAGGCAGATATTTTGTCTATACAAATTGCCCCTAGATAAGTACCAATGACTCTTTCAACTGCTAATTCCCAGCCAACCTCTACTTTAATTTTATTGAGTAACTTAGGATTGTTTTCTAATTTTTGCTGATGAATCCATTGATCTACCTTATTACTGTAACTAAGTGCTGTTTTTTGTAGCTTTTGTAAAGAGCTTAGTTGTCCTTGTAATCGGTTCCAATGACTTTCATATTGTTGAAGCGTTTGTATCAACTGCTTCTCTTCTTTCTCATTGGCTAGAACTTGGATTTTACACTGTGCAAGCTTTGCCTCTTGTTCTGTAATTTCTTGAGTTAGGAAAAAACATTCATTTTCTATAGAATCAATTCTTATTTCTTCTTTTTTTTCAGAAAGTTGCTGTTTTTCTAGCTCCAGACGCTCTATTCTCTGGGAAAGTTGAAGCTGTTGCCGCTCCAATTGCTTTAGACTGGCTTGATCTCCTTGTAATTGTTGTATTAGTTTATGGTTATGTTGATTTAGTTTTTCCCATTGAGTTTGCCAATTTTCTATTTCATTTTTAGATGTGCTGGAAAGTTTTTGGGTGCTTTCCCACTGAATTCGAGCACTATTATATTCCTGCCTGTTTTCAGTAATTAAGGAATCTACTTGCTCAATAATTGCTAGTTTTTCAGTCCTAATCACTTCAATTTGGGTTAAGCGAATAACTACTTGCTCTAGCTCTTTTTTAGCCTGTGCTTGCTGAGTTTGACTATAGTGAATACTTTGTTCTAGTTTAGTAATTTCAGTGCTTTGATGGTAATACTGTGCTTGTATTTTTTCAGTTTGTTCCCGGATATTTTGTAATTTTTCTTGAGAAGATAACCATTGAGACTCTAAGTGCTCTAAGGTTGCGGTAGTTTTTTCTAATTTATTTTCTTGAGTTTGAATAGCATGTTGTTGTTTTTTTCTCTCTTCAATAAGCTGTTGCCAGCGTAGCATGTAAATTTTCTTTTTAATTTCCCGCTCAGCTGTTTTTAAGATTTGGTATTTTTCTGCATTTTCTGCTTGGCGTTTTAAGCTATTGAGCTGTCGCTCTATCTCGTTTTTTAAATCTTCAATCCGTGCTAAATTTTCTCCTGTATTTTTCATACGAAGCTCAGTTTCTCGTCGCCGCTCCTTGTACTTAGAAATGCCTGCAGCTTCTTCAAGAAAACCACGTAATTCTTCAGGTTTTGCTTCAACTAAGCGAGAGATTGTTCCTTGCTCAATAATGGAATAGCTACGAGGGCCAAGACCAGTACCTAAGAAAATATCGGCAATATCTCGACGACGGCAACGAGTATTATTTAAAAAATAACTAGATTGTCCATCTCGACTTACTTGCCGTTTAATGGCAAGCTCGGCATAAGTGGCATATTGCCCTCCTAACCTACCTTGGCTGTTATCAAAAATAAGTTCCACAAAACATTGACCGATAGGTTTACGGGAAGTAGATCCATTAAAAATAACATCGACCATAGAATCACCACGAAGGTATTTAGCAGAACTCTCTCCCATGACCCAGCGTACCGCATCAATAATATTAGATTTTCCACATCCATTGGGTCCCACGATAACTACTCGATTGCTGGGTAGAGGGAAATTAACTGCATCTACGAAAGACTTGAAGCCAGCCAGCTTAATTTTTTTTAACCGCATCCTTCTATTTTAAGAGATAATAACCCATTTAGATTGGAGATTTTTACAGGAATATAGCTAAAAATGAGTACTCAGCCTAGTAAAATATTAGAGACTTTTCCTAATCCATTCCCAAAGCGGGATTATACTATTCGGATTAAAATACCGGAATTTACTTGTCTTTGCCCAAAAACAGGTCAACCAGACTTTGCCATCCTTCATTTAGAGTATATTCCTGATAGTCACTGTGTGGAGCTAAAAGCTCTTAAGCTTTATATCTGGTCTTATCGAGATCAGGGGGCATTTCATGAGGCAGTCACTAATCAAATTTTAGATGATTTAGTTGCAGTCTGTAATCCTAGATTTATGCGGTTGACCTCTGAGTTTAATGTACGAGGCGGAATTTATACTAACGTAGTTGCCGAATACTGCCAACCAAACTGGAGTCCTGCTCCCATTGTACAGTTAGCCTAATAAATAATATGGCTGAAGCCTTTTTTGTAGGAATTGATCTAGGTACTTCTGGTTATCGTGCCATCGCAATCACCCAAGAAGGTATTATTGTAGAGCAAAGTTATCTTTCAGTTTCTATAGAAATTGCTCAGGCAAAAGAGCAAAACCCAATAGCTTGGTGGGAAGGAATTAAACAGGTACTCACCCATCTCTTTCAAACAGTGCCTGCCCATCAAGTAAAATCCATTGCAGTAAATGGAACTTCTGGGACTGTATTTCTTGCTGATTCACAAGGTATATCTATTACTCCTGCCTTGCTTTATCACCACAATCTAAGTAAAAAACAAGCACAATATATTGCCCAATATGCTCCTCTTGATAGTGGGGCTTTAGGGGCTACTTCAGGGTTGGCTAAATTACTCTATTTACAACAACACTACCCTGAGAAAGTTAAACATGCAGCTTATTTAGTACATCAAGCCGATTGGATCGCCTTTTGTTTGGGAGCACCGTTAGGAATTAGTGACGAGAACAATTGCTTAAAAACGGGCTACGATCCTTACTATAGGGCTTGGCCTGCTTGGATCAATCATCTCCCTATATCCCGCTCCTTATTACCTAAGGTAGTCCCTCCAGGCACCCCTATAGGTAAAGTTAATCAAAAGATGGTAAGTGATTTTGGCTTAAATCAAGATACTATCTTAGTTGCCGGAACTACCGATAGTGTGGCTGCGGTGATTGCAACTGATGCTAAACAGGTTGGGGATGCAGTCACTTCCTTAGGCTCAACCCTAGTGCTAAAAATTATTACATCCCAACCTATTTTTAATCAGGATCAAGGAATTTATAGCCATAGATTAGGGGATTTGTGGCTGGCAGGAGGAGCTTCTAATAGTGGTGGTGCCGTACTACAACATTATTTCAGCCAAGATCAAATAGACAAGATGACTCCTATGTTAAAACCTAATGAGCCAACCGGGCTTAATTATTATCCTTTGGTTGATTCTGGCGAGCGGTTTCCTACCTGTGATTCTGATTACTCACCAAGAGTGACTCCTCGCCCTAAAAGTGATCTTATTTTTTTTCAAGGAATTCTAGAGGGCATTGCTCAGATTGAAGCTCAAGGCTATCACCAATTACATAAGTTTGGAGCACCCTTTCCCAATCATATTAAAACCGTAGGTGGTGGAGCAAAAAACCTTCCTTGGGTAAAAATTCGAGAACAAATAACAGATACTAAAATAACCATTGCTGCTCATACTGAAGCGGCATACGGCAGTGCACTACTAGCACGGCAAGGAGCTTTTTATCATGAACACTAGTTATTCAATTGCTTTAGAAAAAGCAAAAACACTACCTGGGTTGTTTCAAGAACGAGTACGACTGACTCCCAATAAGATTGCATACCAATACTTTAATACAGAGAAAAAAACTTGGGAGCAATTAAACTGGGCTGATATGGATACCCAGTTAAAACGCTGGCAAATAGCACTTATTAAAGAAAACTTAAATAGAGGAGATCGGGTGGCTATTATGCTGCCAAACTGCCCTGAGTGGGTACTGGCAGATCAAGCCGCTTTGAGTTTAGGTCTAGTGATAGTGCCTTTGTATGTTTCTGATCGAGCGGAGAATATTCTTTATATATTAAAAGATTCCAATGTAAAGTTACTGATCATTAAAAATAGTCGTCAATGGCAGGAAGTAAAACAGGGAGCATCATTAGACGATCTTAATAAAGTAGTTTCTTTAACTCAGGCAGAAAATAATGAAAGTGAAAGTAAACTCTATATTATGGATCAGTGGTTACCACTCCATGGAGAAGAGATAGCCCTTCCTCCCTGCGAACCCAATGATCTAGCTACCATTGTAT
This sequence comes from Candidatus Nitrosacidococcus sp. I8, assembly GCF_945836005.1. Lineage (NCBI taxonomy): Bacteria > Pseudomonadati > Pseudomonadota > Gammaproteobacteria > Chromatiales > Chromatiaceae > Candidatus Nitrosacidicoccus > Candidatus Nitrosacidicoccus urinae. Next base: position 981,866 of record NZ_OX241534.1, read on the forward strand.
ATACCTCGGGTACTACTGGAAATCCTAAAGGGGTGATGCTCAGTCATCATAATATTTTATGGAATGCTAATAGTAGCTTACAAAGAGTGCCTATTTATCCTGAAGATTCCTTACTTTCTTTTTTGCCCCTATCTCATATGTTTGAGCGTACCTTAGGCTATTACCTACCTATGATGGTAGGCGCCTCTGTAAGTTACGCTCGAGCACCTACTAAGGTAGCCGAAGACTTAGTTACCTTAAAACCTACCGCTATGATTAGCGTACCCCGGGTTTATGAACGAATTTACGATAAAATTCACCAAACCTTAGAGAAAAAACCTAAATGGGTGAAATACTTATTTAGATTGGCTATAGCCAGTGGGTGGCAACAATTTAGAGCACAGCAAAAACAAATCCCATGGCATCCGCTTTGTTTACTTTATCCTTTACTAAAAAGTAAAGTTAGCCAGCCTATTTTAGATCAATTTGGAGGAAATATCCGAGTCGCTGTATGTGGTGGTGCTGCCCTTAGTTATGACATTTCTAAAGAATTTTTAGCATTAGGCGTACCCCTACTTCAAGGTTATGGCTTAACAGAGGCAAGCCCTACCATCAGTGCAAATGCTGCAGATAATAACGATCCCCATAGTATAGGTATGCCCTTGCAAGACGTGGAAGTTAAGGTAGAAAATACTGGTGAATTACTCGTAAGAAGCCCAGGGGTCATGCTAGGGTATTGGAATAATCCACAAGCAACGACTGAAATAATTGATAAGAACCATTGGCTTCATACCGGCGATCAAGTACGGATAGATCAAAATAGAATTTACATTACAGGTAGAATTAAAGAAATTATTGTCCTAACTAATGGGGAAAAAATTCCTCCGGCAGAAATGGAAACAGTGATTGGCATGGATCCACTATTCGATCAGGTTATGGTAGTGGGTGAGCATAAACCCTATTTAGCCGCCTTGATTGTATTAAATTCTGAGGGATGGACTGAGCTTAGCAAGAACTTAGATCTTACTCCTCATCAGGAAAAATCCTTAAAACATCCAGAAATAATTAAACAAGTACTAGGGCGAGTAAAATTACATACCCGCTCTTTTCCGGGTTACGCTAAGATACGCAATGTATTCCTTACCCTCACACCTTGGACCATAGAAAATGGACTGCTTACCCCAACCCTTAAAATTCGCCGTAATAAAATTCTCTCTCAGTACCAGCGACAAATTGATGATTTGTATTCATAGTGCTTTTTCTTAAAACTTTAATTCTTTTTATGGTAACAGCTTTAGCGGAAATTATGGGCTGTTACCTTCCTTATTTATGGCTTAAACAAGCTAAATCAGCCTGGTTACTCATCCCAGCGGCATTTAGTCTAGCTGGATTTGTTTGGCTACTTACTCTGCATCCACAAGCGACAGGAAGGGTGTATGCAGCTTATGGTGGGGTATATATTAGCGTGGCTTTAATTTGGTTATGGGTCGTTAATTCAATCATACCGACTTGGACCGATTGGGTTGGGGTAGGATTATGTTTATTAGGAATGACCATTATTATGCTCGGTGCATAAAGCGATATAAAATGTAGTATTATTTTTTATGAACAGTACTCAACCTATCACAATAAAATATGTCTGATCCCAAAGTGCTAGTGGGTTTATCAGGAGGAGTGGATTCTTCAGTTGCCGCTTTTCAATTACAGCAACAAGGCTATAGAGTGAATGGGCTTTTTATGAAGAATTGGGTGGATTTTACTGAAGAATCGGAGTGCACTATCATAGAAGATCGGGCGGATGCTAAAAATGTTGCCTCTACTTTAGACATTCCTTTTTATGAAGCAAATTTTGCTGAGGATTATTGGGATCATGTTTTTCAGCACTTTCTAAAAGAATATGAGGCGGGGCGTACCCCTAATCCGGATATTTTATGTAATCGGGAAATAAAATTTAAAGTATTTTTAGATCATGCCCTAAGTTTAGGCAATCATTTGATTGCTACTGGACACTACGCACGGATTTGGCAATCTGATGATGGAGTCTATCACCTGCTTAAAGGTAGGGATAATAATAAAGATCAAAGCTATTTTTTATATACCTTAGGTCAAAAACAACTTTCCCATACTTTATTTCCTTTAGGGGATCTTGAAAAAACGGAAGTACGTAAGATTGCTGCTAAAGCAGAATTTTCAAATTATAATAAGAAGGACAGTACAGGAATTTGCTTTATTGGCGAACGCCGGTTTAAGGACTTTCTTAGCCGCTATTTGTTAAATAAGCCCGGAGAAATCTGCACTCCAGAAGGAGAAATTGTGAGTCATCATGAAGGGTTAATGTATTATACCTTAGGGCAAAGACAAGGATTAGGTATTGGCGGGCACAAAAATGGTAATGGGCTACCTTGGTATGTAGTGAGCAAACAAATGACAACAAATACCCTATATGTTGCTCAAGATAAGGAGCATCCATGGCTGCAAAGCCAGAGAGTTAACGTAAATGAATTACATTGGGTTATAGGGCAATCTCCTAGTCTACCTTTTTTATGCACCGCTAAGACTCGCTATCGCCAACCCGATCAACTTTGTACTCTGGCTCAAATGGCTAACGATTCTATTGAAGTTATTTTTGATACACCACAGCGAGCGGTAACCCCAGGGCAAGCCATTGTTTTTTATAAAAATGAGGAATGTCTTGGGGGTGGCACAATTACAACTACAGATGCACCAGGAATAGCACTATGAAAACAATATGGCATGATAGGGTATTAGCTCTAGCAGGTATGATTCAGGCACTTAATTCAGTACAACAAATAGCACGCCATGGTAGTGTCGCTACTGATACAATGAATGCTAGTTTATTTAGTATTTTTGAGCTTAACCCAGAAACCACTGAAGGCGTTTATGGAGGTATCCAAGGGCTTTCTGTAGGGCTAAAATTCTTAAATCAACAGCTTAATAAAAAACTTCGCCGAGCAGAGCCGGAACTTCTTCGCTATTTAATAACTATTATTTATCTAGAAAAAAAACTAAAACATAACACCCAAATGCTAGATAAAGTTGGTCATGAGATAGAAATTCTCAAGCTGCAAACAGAAAATTTAACCCCAATGCAGCCAGAAACCATCACTCGTCTTGCCCAAATTTACCTTAATACCATTAGCACCCTTACGCCAAGGATTCAAATTAGAGGCGAACAAACCCATTTAAAGCAAGTAGAGAATATTGAATTAGTTCGAGCTTTGCTTCTCTCAGGGATTCGTTCAGCAGTGCTTTGGCGACAAATGGGAGGCAGACGTTATCAACTGTTATTTAATAACCAGCAGCTATTACGAGAAACGGAATCTATGCTACAAAAACTCTCTGAGATTGAGTCTAGTCAACGAACATAATCCTTTTAAGGAGTAAAATGATTTAAAGCAACCAGAGAAAGAGTATTTAAACTACCATGGGCAAGGATAGCAGGCCATAAAGTATTCCAGCGGCTAGTAAAAAAGGCAAGTATCATACCAAAGAGTCCTGTCTGTACTACCCCTATCCACCCTTGGTATAGATGACCAAACCCAAAAAGAAGTGAGGAAAATAAGATTCCCTTATGAGTACTTCCAAGGGCAATTGAACAGCGGTTTAATAAAAAACCTCGTGTCATAATTTCTTCATAGATACCTACAAACAACATCATAAAACTTACTTCCAGTACGGAGAAGTTACCATCTAACTGACTTGCAAGAGTTTGTAATTGGCTAAGATGTTGCGTAAGTAATGGCATATTAAATAGTGCGATAGAGGCATTTAATAATATATTCACCCCGATGCCACTGCTTAACACAATAAAGGCTTGGGGGATATTACCAAGTTTTAGGGGTTGTAGTTTTATGTATTGCCAGTCTTGATTACGGCACATTAATAAAACTTTTATTCCAACAAGAATAGTAATACCTTGTAAAATCAACACAGCAAATAACTGATGAGGAGCGATAAACGTACCTACCCATTTCACAGTGATTCCACTCACTCCAACAAGGATTAATGCAAAGAATATATCTACCCATGCTTGGTCACGGTTCATTGTGATTTATTACCTATAAATTTAAGATCCTACCTTATAGTATAGTAATGCCTGCATTAGAATTAGTTAACCTAAGTAAATCCTATTGGAAGGGAAATACAGAGCACCCTATTTTGGAAAATTTAAATACCACCATTGAATTAGGCGAATGCATTGTACTTTTAGGACGTAGTGGATCAGGGAAATCTACCCTCCTTAATTTAATTGCTGGCATTGACTATCCAGATACTGGAGAAGTGAAGGTTAATAATATAAATCTAACCCAGCTTTCAGAAGAAGAGCGTACCTTATTTCGGCGACGCTATCTAGGGATTGTTTTTCAATTTTTTAATCTTATCCCTACCCTTACGGTTGAAGAGAATGTGCTACTACCTTTAGCACTTAATGGTCAAAATAACCTCCAGGGACAACATAGAGCAAAAGAGCTACTTCAAGAGGTTGGATTAGCTGATCGTACTCATAGTAGTCCTGATGAGCTCTCAGGAGGCGAGCAACAAAGAGTAGCTATTGCTCGTGCACTCGTCCATGATCCTGCATTAATTTTAGCCGATGAGCCTACCGGAAATTTAGACTTTGAGACAGGACAACAAGTCCTTGCTCTTTTAGATCGGATGATCAAACAAAAGGGTAAGACTCTAATTATGGTAACCCATAGCTTAGAGATGATAGGTCAAGCCGATCGGGTGTTAAAACTAAGTTCAACAGGGTTAATACCAGAAAAATTTAATTAAATGCTCTCTTTTTTCTGGCGAATTAGCTGGCGAAGCCTATTTAATCATCCTTGGCAAATTTTACTTACCTTACTTGGAATCATTCTTGGGGTTGCCGTAGTGATTGCCATTGATCTGGTCAATGAGAGTGCCTATCAATCTTTTACCCTAACCACAAGTAGTATGGCAGGGCACACAACCCATGAAATTATTGGTGGTTCTAGTGGGTTAGATGAAAAAGTATATACCCAGATTCGGCTAGCTTACTCATCTATACCGGCAGCACCTATCCTAGAAGGATTTATTTCCCTATCAGGAGATGAAACGCACCAATTAAGGGTTTTAGGTGTTGATCCCTTCGCTGAAGCTCCTTTTCGAGACTATATTAATCAAAAAAATAATCTAGCAGAAATAAATCTTATAGCTTTATTAACAGAGCCTAACACCATTATCCTTGAACAGGCGACTGCTCAGGCACTAAATGTTGCACTTAAAGATAAAATTTCAGTTGTATTTAACAATGCAACTCACTTACTTACAGTAGTGGGTATTTTTAAAGGAGATACCTTAACTCAAAAAGGATTATCTCAGATTCTAATTACTGATATTGCAACTGCCCAAGAAATTTTAGATCAACTAGGTCACCTTACCCATATTGATCTTATTTTACCCTCTGGTAAACAGGAATTAATTCAAGAAAACCAGCTCAAGAATTTACTGCCAGCAGGAGCAATACTCAGAACCACTAATGAACGTGGTCAAGCATTAAGAACCCTCACCCATGCATTTAAAATTAATTTAACTGCATTAAGCCTGCTTGCCCTACTCGTGGGTGCATTTATAGTGTTTAATACCATCACTTTTCTTTGGTTACAGCGACGACGTACTATTGGACTACTTCGTGCCTTAGGGGTAACACAAAAACAAACCTTTCTGCTGCTTTTAACTGAAGCCCTCATCATAGGGATAATAGGATCTATTGGAGGTGTGCTTCTAGGAATTTTTCTAGCACAAATTCTACTCAGCCCTATCATTCAAACTTTTAATGATCTCTATGCTCAAGTACAGGTGCAAGGTTTATTTATTTCTCCTAGTACGCTATTTACAGGGACCATCTTGGGAATAGGGGCTACCTTAGTTGCTACTATTATTCCCGCATTAGAAATTGTGTATACTCCTCCCGGAATCGGTATTAAGCGTGCCCCTTTAGAAAGTCAAGCTCGCCGTTGGATAAAAGGCGCTGCTTTCATGGGAAGTGGACTATTTATGTTTGGAGTCGTCATTTCATTGATACCAAGTAAAAATATTATCCTTGGTTTTTTAGGAGTGACGGGAGTCCTCATTGGCGGAACCCTAATTGCTCCTGTTTTAGGTATTTTTCTACTTAAAGCTATATTGCCCTTTTTGAAAAAAAGCTTGGGTATTTTAGGACAGCTCTCAGCACGAAGTATTATTGCTAGTTTAAGTCGCTCAGGTATTGCTATGGCAGCCCTTACCCTTGCTGTGGCTGCTACCATAGGAATTGGGATGATGATCAGTAGTTTTCGTCATTCAGTCAATCAGTGGTTATTAATCACCTTGCAGGCTGATCTTTATGTATCTACTACGGGCACCCATACTGGACCCGATAGTCGTTTTTTAGATTCACAGCTAATTGTTCATATTAGTGCATTGCCTGAAATAGATTCGGTAAGTACTACCTATTGGCTTCGCCTTGAGGGTGAAGAAAATAATACCACCGATATGGTGATTTTTAACCCTGCCCCTCAAAGCCTAGAGAGTTTTCAATTTGTTGCAGGCCATCCCCAAAAAGCTTGGGATGCTTTTCTTAATGACGAATCCGTACTCATTTCTGAACCCTACGCCACCCATCATCAATTATCTCCCGGATCAAAAATAATGCTACCTACTGCACAAGGTCCCCATTCTTTTACAGTTTCTGGAGTTTATTTAAGTTATGGATCAAATCAAGGGGTAGTGACTATCCATAAAAAAAATTATGAGCACTATTGGTCTGATTCTAAAGTATCCAGCATAGGTATCTACGTGAAACCTCATACTGATTTTGATGCACTTCGTAGCAAGTTATTGACGCTAATTTCGCCTAATAGTGGGGTTGAAATTAACACCAACCGTGAAGTTCGAGATTTATCATTAGAAGTTTTTGATCGTACCTTTGCTATTACGGAAATAGTACGCTTCTTAGCGGGATTAATTGCTTTTGCAGGGATTTTAAGTGCCTTAATGGCACTTCAGCTTGAAAGAACACGTGAGTTTGGTACTCTACGAGCTATTGGGATTACTCCTCGTCAGATTCGCTGGTTAATTACAGGTCAAACTGCACTAATGGGGATCATATGCGGATTACTTGCGATTCCTTTAGGGTTAGTTTCTGCTGCTGGGTTAATTTATATTATTAATTACCGCTCCTTTGGTTGGACCATGGAATTTAACATTATTCCTATGGAATTATTTCAAGGAATTTTGCTTGCCCTCATTGCTTCCTTACTAGCAGGGATTTATCCTGCTTGGCGTGCCTCTCAAGTTGCTCCTGCGGTTGCCCTGCATGAAGAATAATTTCCAATTTAGTTTACACTAGTGCTATGAAAGGTCGTGTGTTTATTATTGCGGGATCAGATTCTGGCGGAGGTGCTGGGATTCAAGCGGATATTAAAACTGTTACTACCCTTGGTGGATATGCAGCGACTGCCATTACTGCTTTAACCGCTCAAAATACCCAAGGAGTATTTGGTATATTACCTATTCCTCCTGATTTTATCGCTGAACAGATAAAGCGTGTACTTACGGATATCGGGGCTGACTGTATTAAAATAGGGATGCTCCACTCTAAAGAAATCATCGAAGCAGTGGCAGTTACTTTAAAATCATTTGCTCTTGATATCCCTATTGTATTAGATCCTGTAATGATTGCTAAAGATGGTACTGCTCTTCTAGATCCAGAAAGCATAGATAGTTTAAAACATTACCTCTTTCCATTAGCAACTTTGATCACTCCCAATATTCCAGAAGCTCAAGCATTGACTGGGCTAGCAATTAAGGATTTACAAGCAATGGATGCGGCTACTTATCAGCTACAGAATCTAGGAATACCTTGGATTTTGATGAAAGGTGGTCATCTACTTAGCGATCGCCTTTGCGATATACTAATTTCCAAAAATAGCAAAAAAATTTTTGAAACTCAGCGAATTAATACACTTCATACTCATGGTACAGGCTGTACCCTAGCTTCAGCTATTGCTACAGGTATAGCTCAAGGACAATCTATTGAAAATTCTTGCGCTTACGCCCATCGCTACGTACAAAAGGCTATTCAAACCGCCGTAGGCTACGGTAAAGGAAAAGGTCCTTTAAACCATAGCCATACTGTAACTTCTCCTTTTTTAAAGGAAATAATTCACAATTAGGAATAAATTATGTCTAAAAAAACCCTTCAAATTACCGATGCCCTATATGATTATTTACTCTCGGTTTCTTTACGAGAACCTGATGTTTTAAGAGAGCTTCGGGATGAAACCAACACCATGGAAAAGGCTAATATGCAAATTTCCCCTGAGCAAGGTCAGTTTATGGCACTACTCATTGAATTGATTGGTGCTAAAAAAACATTAGAAATTGGGGTATTTACTGGTTATAGCTCCCTTTGTACTGCCCTTGCTCTTCCGCCAGATGGAAAGGTAGTGGGCTGTGATGTAAGCGAAGAGTGGACTGCAATAGCAAAACGATATTGGGAAAAAGCAGGGGTATCCCATAAGATCGATTTACGCCTAGCCCCTGCCATTGAAACTCTTGATCAGATGATTAATGCTGGAGAGAGCGGCACTTTTGATTTTGCTTTTATTGATGCCGAAAAAACGGAATACGAAGATTACTATCAGCGGACATGGAAGCTTTTAAGATCAGGTGGTTTAATTGCAATAGATAATGTACTTCGTTCTGGACGAGTCATTGATCCAGATTTCGATGATGAAGATACTAATGCTATTCGTGACTTTAACTTAGCTCGCTTTAATGATAAAAGCGTACCCCTAAGCTTGGTGCCTATCGCCGATGGCTTAACCTTAATTCGTAAACCTTAAAAAATAAATAGTAAAGCTAGAGTCTTGTCTAACCTAAAGACTCTAGCTACAAAAACCTAAGAAGTACGATGAATCAGTTCTATAAATTCAGATCGAGTACGGGGATCTTTTTGAAACGTGCCTAGCATAGAGCTAGTTACCGTATGGCTATTTTGTTTCTGCACACCACGCATTACCATACAAAAGTGGCAAGCTTCTAGCACTACCCCTACGCCACGAGGGTTTAAAATGGACATCAGCCCTTGAGCAATTTGATTAGTTAAACGCTCTTGTACTTGCAGCCTTCTTGCAAACACGTCAATCACTCGGGCAATTTTGCTTAATCCTACAATTTTCTTATTAGGCAAGTATCCTACATGGGCTCGACCAAAGAAAGGAAGCATGTGATGTTCACATAAAGAGTAAAATTCCACATCTTTGACAATGACCATCTCTTCACATTCATCATCAAATAGAGCATCTTTTACTACTTCTTCTACGGTTAAGTGATAGCCACTGGTTAAAAACTCATAGGCTTTTGCAACTCGCTCGGGGGTTTTTTTAAGCCCATCTCGGTCCGGATCTTCACCCACCCGAGTAAGAATTTGTTTTACTGCACTTTCAAGTTCCGGATCGTAGTGATCATCACATTGTTCCTGTGTAATTTTTTTATCCATCCAAACTTACCTATTTTATGCTAGGGCTTAAAAGTGTTCTATTATAACAGCCTAGATAAATAGGGCTAAGAAAACTAAGCTATTTTTCATCCCTAAGAGTTTGCATGTCAATCACAAAGCGGTATTTCACATCACTTTTGAGCATTCGCTCGTAGGCTACATTAATATCTTTCATTGGGATTGTCTCAATATCGCTCACAATATTATGCTTTGCACAAAAATCAAGCATTTCTTGGGTTTCTTTAACCCCTCCAATCAAAGATCCAGCAATCGCCCTGCGTTTAGAGATAAGGCTGAAAGTATGAGGCATAGGATGAGGTTCAGGGGGAACACCCACTAAACATAGAGTCCCGTTTTTTTTCAAAAGACTAAGGTAAGGATCAAGATCATGAGGTACTGCTACCGTATTAATAATAAAATTCAAACTAGCAGCGTGACTGTTCATCTGTTTTGGATCTTTAGAAATCACCACTTCATCGGCACCTAGATTTCTAGCCTCGGATGCTTTATTAGGAGAAGTAGTAAATAGCACTACATGAGCACCCATCGCATGGGCAAGTTTTACTCCCATATGCCCCAATCCGCCTAATCCTACAATGCCTACCTTTTTAGTAGAATCAACATGCCAATGACGTAACGGGGAATACATGGTAATGCCCGCACATAATAAGGGGGCAATTGCTGCTAAATTATTTTGATGGGCAATAGATAGTACAAATTGTTCATTAACTACAATGTGGGTGGAATAGCCGCCAAAAGTATGGCTATGGTTAGAATCTTTACTGTTATAGGTTAAAGTAAAGCCCTGTTCGCAATAATTTTCTTCCCCAGCTTGGCAGGAATGACAATGTCCACAGCTGCCTACCATACAACCCACCCCTACCGTGTCCCCTACTTTAAACTTGGTAACACTTTTGCCTATTGATACCACAGTGCCAATAATTTCATGGCCAGGTACGCAAGGATAAAGCGTATCTCTCCATTCATTGCGTGCCGTATGTAAGTCTGAATGGCACACACCACAATAGCGAATATCGATGGCTATATCATGAGCATTAGGGATGCGGCGTTCAATAGTATGAGGAACTAAAGGTTGATCTGATCTTTGAGCAGCATAAGCGGCAATCTGAGGCATTTATTTCTCCTATCGTCTGAAAGAATCTATATATCATTCCTTCAGTATAGTGCCACTTTACTAAAATTTGTATTGGTAAAAACCCTGCATAAAAAAATACCCCCCTATGGTGTTTAGGGAGGTATTCTGGAGTTTGGAATAAATGATGTATCTAGTTATGTATTATATACTAGAGATGAGAACTAAAGTTATGCAGCAATAGAGCTTAATTCTCTACGTGGATTGAGCTTTGGAGCAACACTCATTAAAAGTAAGCCTAAACCAAATAATCCTAAAATAGCAGGTTCTGGCACACTAGTATTAGCATTAGGGTGTACAGATTCTACCATTACGACAAAGTCGTTATAGTCGTGATTAGATGAGGCAAGAGCAGTATCCTCCCAAGCTAGAATAAATTCATTTAAAAGAAATGTAGCAGGGGATCGAGTACCAATTTGTAATTGAGTCTCACCATTGCCTTGTATTGCAACCATATTAGGATTGCCCTCTGGATAGAGGCTACTGGTTCCATTTAAGGTTGGGTCAGAGTAGAAAGTATCTGCTCCGTTGGTTAAATAATAACCAAAAAGATTAGAAGTACTAAAATGTGCAGTTTGCTCGCTAATAAAATTCCCATTAGCGTTAGAATATTGAGCTACATAATTTCCATCTGATGGATTGCTTAAGCTCGTTGTATAACCAGCTCCTGCAGTTCCTGAAAATAACTGCAAACGAGTCTTTGGATTATTAGGATCGTAAATCCCAAAAGAGTTTATACCTGCATTCGCTGCAATTTCAAACATTAAAGAGTTTTCACTAACACCGGTTGCCCCGATAGACCAATAATCACTCGGGTTAGTTTGATCAGTGTAGACATTAATGTTTGGACCTGAAGTTGTGATGTTATTTATCTGGCTTTGTAAGTCTTTACCAGCTCCATTACTACTAGTCGTTGAAATACATACAGGTGATCCCATTTGCCCTGATGGGCAACTTGCTGGTGCAACTACGGCACCTGCCATGGCTTGGCTAGCAAGTAAAGTAGTGGCTGCTAGGCCTGTTATACTAGAAAAAATCTATTTTTTATAATTATGCATCATTAAATGCTCCTTTCGTGGTTAAAAACATCTAACTTAGGGAAAGTTAGGTAAATATTTACCTAGGATAAGGAGCAAAAATCATGCCAATCTTATATGATTTAGCTAGTGTTAAAAAATATTTAATAAATTTATATAGTTATCTATTAAAGAAAGGCTGCTATCTTGCAATATAGGAATTATGAACTGGAGGATAGGTAAAAATTAGTACATATTATGACTTTTTTTGTCAAACTTATTCATTATAAAGAATTAATTTCAGCTAAAAGCCTATTTGCTTCATATCTATATTCAGTAATATATTATATATTACATATATTTGATAATAATCAAACAACTATAATCTATATAAAAAATATTTTATTTATACTGACATTATTTGTCATAATATTAGTTTCTGAATGTATGCTCTACTTAGTAAGGGTTAGCTTAAAATCTCCGCAACAAAAATTCTCTAAAAGATACCCCCCTATCGGGTAGGGAGGTATTTTGGAGTTTAGAATATTAGAACTAAACCTATGCAGCGATAAAGCTTAACTCTCTATGTGAATTAAGCTTTGGAGCAAAGCTCATTAAGAGTAAGCCTAAACCAAATAATCCTAAAACATGAGGTTCTGGTACAGTAGGACTGCTAGGATCTACCGACTCTACCATGACAACAAAGTCATTATAGGCAAAATTGTTATTTTGACCCGCAGCTTGACCATCCCAAGCTAAAATAAACTCACCAGCACCAAATACTGCTGTGTCTTGAGGATTGCAGGTAATAGTAAAGTCAGCACAAAAGCGAGTTTGCCCATTACCTTTTATTGCTGCCATATGATCCATACCTTGATCATTTAGGGAAGCAAGGGAATAATAGGTATCTCCAGTCGTGTTATTAGTTAAGTAGTAACCAAACAGATTTCCTTGACTAAAGGTTGCATCTGCTTGGGCAGGATTTCTTAAATGATTTGTACTATCTAAGTAGGTTGCAGTAAAATTTCCACCTACTGCATAATTTAGCGAGGTAGTATCATTTTTCGTTGAACTACCATCAAATAAAACTAGGGTATTATTTATGTCATTAGGGTCGTAAATACCAAATGTATATCCACTTACGTTTTCAAACATAAAAGTGGTTTCACTACCAGTACTGGCACCTACTGCCCAATTACCCGTTTGGTTAATTTGATCTGTATTTACGTTAATGTTTGGACTATTGCCTTGGGTAATTGAATTTAGTCTATTTTGTAAATCGCTCCCCTGAATAGTAGGGGTAGCAAAAGCTTGGCTATTTAATAGGGTAGCTGCTACTAATCCAGCGGTGCTTAAAAAAAGTGATTTTTTGTAACTGCGCATAAGATATGATGCTCCATTGTGTGTTTCCTTACTTAAGTAAACTTAATTTTTTAAATTAAGTACCCTTCTACCTTATGGAGAAGCAATATCTATACCAAGCTATCTAAGCGTTCATGTTTAATTTTTCATATCACTATTTAGTATATTTATTATATTAAATAATATTTTTTTTATTGTTGTCCATCCTATTTAGATAAATATCTAAATAAATTAATAAATATGGAAAAAATTGGTATATTTTTATCCTATTTATTATCACTATATTTTTAACTATTTGAATTTATTAATAATAAAATCTATAATTAATGAAATAATTATTGCTCTAAATTTGCAAGAAATGCAGCGTATATTTAAAAAACTTCTTTTAAATAAGCTATTTTTAAGCAGAAAAATTGGCGTATTTTTTATATCTTTTTATAATATCCCTAATTAATATTTATGAGGTTTTTGGGGTACTTAAATAATCAAAACTAAATATGGCTGGGATAACATGGAAAGTAATGTAAAGCGTGTTGTAATTACTGGGTTAGGTATTATCTCTAGTATTGGTAACAACAAAGGGGAAGTCTTAGAATCGCTAAAAGAAGGTCGATCAGGTATTGAGTTCTGTCAAACTTATGCTGATCTTGGCTTGCGTAGCCATGTTCATGGATCATTAAAAATTGATGTCAGTAATTTTATTGACCGTAAAATTCTACGCTTTATGGGAGATGGTGCCGCATATAACTATCTTGCTATGGAACAGGCAATTTCTGATGCAGAACTTGCTCCAGAAATTATTTCAGATGCTCGTACTGGAATTATTATGGGTTCTGGAGGACCCTCTACTAGAAATGTAGTCTCCTCTGCAGATACTTTACGGGAAAAAGGAATACGTAGGGTGGGACCTTATATAGTGCCAAGAGCTATGAGTAGCACAAACTCAGCTTGTCTAGCTACTGCTTTTAAAATTAAAGGAGTTAACTACACGATTAGCTCTGCTTGTTCTACCAGTGCCCATTGTATTGGTAATGGAGTCGAGCAAATTCAATTTGGCAAGCAAGATGTAGTTTTTGCAGGAGGGGGTGAAGAATTAGATTGGACTCTTACTCAAATGTTTGATGCCATGGGTGCTCTTTCCTCCAAATATAATGATCGCCCTGAAACTGCCTCTCGTCCTTATGATATAAATCGAGATGGATTTGTAATTGCAGGCGGTGGTGGTGTTGTGATTCTTGAGTCTTTAGATCATGCCCTTGCCCGTGGTGCAAAAATTTATGCAGAAGTGGTAGGTTATGGTGCAACTTCCGATGGTTATGATATGGTTGCCCCTTCTGGAGAAGGTGCAGTTCGGTGCATGGAGCAGGCTTTAGCTACAGTAGATCGCCCTCTTGATTATATTAATACCCATGGTACCAGTACTCCCGTAGGTGATACTAAGGAGCTCGAAGCGATTAAAGCAGTATTTGAAAAACGTAATGAACAAATCCCTACCTTAAGTTCTACTAAATCTTTAACTGGTCATAGCCTAGGTGCTACAGGGGTTCATGAAGTGATTTATTCTTTACTTATGATGGAACATAGCTTTATCTCTGCTTCAGCCAACATTCAAGATGTGGATCCAGCAGCTCTTTCGCTTCCTATTGCAAAAATTAGGGTTGATAACAAGCCAATAAATACAGCCATGTCTAATAGTTTTGGTTTTGGGGGTACTAATGCCTGTATCGTGTTACAAAAATATCAAGGCTAATTTTTAGCTTTTTCTAATTATAAAAAGCCACCTAAATTAGGTGGCTTTTTTATTTTAGCTATTTTTCTAAATTTTTCTCATTGTGCAAAATGACTAAAAAGCTGGTTTAATACTTTTAGTATTTTTCTAATTTATGTAGAGGTAAGCAATGAGTTCTTCCCTGTTTAGCTTTGAAAAAGATTTCCGCTCTTGCCGTATTATATGCACCTTGGGCCCAGCCAGTTATTCAGAATCAATCATTGAGAAAATGGTTCTCTCTGGTATGAATGTGGCTCGGCTCAATTTTTCCCATGGCACCTATGAAGATCATCAAAAAACGGCAGAAATTATTCGAAAAGTATCTCAAAATTTAGGAAGGCCTGTAGCAATTCTACAAGATCTCCAAGGTCATAAAATTCGAGCAGGTCATGTGCAAAATCAAGAATCTATCCCTCTTAGAAAAGGGCAAACCATTTGTTTAGGTCATGGAGAAATCGTCTCAGATCAACGTATTGGTATTGATTATGAGAGGATTGCTAGGCAAGTTTCTATCGGAGAATCTATTTATTTAGATGATGGTGCCATTGAGCTTAAAGTACTGAGCATAGATGGGGAAGATATTACCTGCCAAGTAAGCCTTGGTGGAGATCTTAAAAGTAGAAAGGGAGTAGTTTTTCCTGATACTCATTTAGATTTTCCATTGATAGATGAAAAGGATAATGCCGATGCCCAATTCGGAGTCAGCCTTAATGTAGATATGGTAGCTATGTCTTTTGTCCGATCCGATGTGGAAATCGTGGAAATGCGTAAACGATTAGCAGCATGGGGGAAGCAGGATGCGTTCATTGTGGCAAAAATTGAAGATCGAGAAGGGTTAGGAAATTTAGATAAAATTTTAAAAGTGGTGGATGGGATTCTAATTGCTCGTGGTGATTTAGGCGTGATGCTTCCTCGAGAGAAAATCCCTGGCATTCAAAAGAAAATGATTCAGCAAGTCAATGCAGCTGGTATTCCAGTCATTACTGCCACTCAAATGTTAGAGAGTATGACTTATAATAACAAGCCTACTCGAGCTGAAGTCACTGATGTCCATGATGCGGTAATGAGCGGCTCGGATGCGGTAATGCTTTCTGGAGAAACAGCAGCAGGATCTTATCCTGTTTATGCGGTACAAGAGATGGATCGGATTGTGCGAGAAGCAGAAAAAGAGCTCCATAGTACAAAAAGAGAAATCCCTATTTATGAACAACAAACCACCCGTGATAAGGTAGCCGCTTCTGTAGTGAATTTGGCTTATAATACGGATGCTCGTTGTATTCTTGCCTTTTCAGCCACAGGTAAAACCATCCAATCTTTAGCAGCAGTTCGAAGCCGTACCCCAGTATATGGAGTGGTAGGCGAAGAGCAATTATTGCGGAGATTAATGCTTTATCGAGGTCACTCGATGATTGCAATTCCTGAAGAAAAAGAATTAGACCATTTAATTCCCCCCACTTTTGAGCAATTAAAAGAAAAGGGAATCATTCAGCCCGGTGATTCAGTAGTCGTAGTGGCAAGACAAGAAAAAGCAGGAATGCAAACATCTTATTTAATTAAGCTTCATGTTTTAGGTTAATGGATGCGATACAAAGTAGCTTGAGTATAGCTACTTTGTATTTTCTCATTACAAAAATAACTTAATAGCTGGGTGCATTCCCCGGTTTCCATTTGATGTTACACCCTACACTAGGTAGCTGCTCACCTATTAGGCTTTCCCCTTTTAAAGTTGTCTCTACTGCTATTTTCAGATCTTTACCGGTTACAGAGACACTATTTCCGGGGCGACTATCATCAAATTGACCTCGATAAACCAATTTACGATTCTTATCAAACAAGAAAAAATCTGGGGTACACGCAGCCTTATAGGCTTGAGCTACTTTTTGAGATTCATCATATAAGTAAGGAAAACTATAGCCTTGTATTTTTATTTCATCTACCATTTTCTCAGGGCTATCATCTGGGTAGTTTTCCACGTCATTGGCATTAATCCCTACCGTAGCTAACCCCTTTGCTCGATAATTATGAATAAATAATCCAAGCTCTTTGCCAATATGCTTTACATAAGGGCAGTGATTACACATAAAAATCACCAATAAAGCGGCATGATCTTTAAAATCTGCAAGGGAAACTAAACTCCCTGTTTTAGGCTCTAATAATTTAAAATCAGGTGCTTTCGTACCTAGTGCAAGCATTGTAGATTCAGTGCGAACCATAATTTCTCCTATTGTTCTACTTTTTTTATTATCAAATTAGGATTATCCCGGTTTTGATAATAAGGAAGATGAAATCTCATCTCCTCAAAGGCCTTATCCCTATCCTCTATAGTATGGTACCAATGATAGGAATCCCAATTCTCTCCCAATAGGTGGGCAGCACGCATAGTGCTATTTGAAGGTAATGTAATATATATACCGTATTTTTTCATTTTATCTCTAACTATTTATTGTTTTGCCAACGCCACTGTCTCCAGCCAGAAAGTGCAGGATAATATAGTCCTAAATATATTTGCCGATCAGGATCTCTCATTGTCATAAGACTAGCATAGTGCTCTAGTTGTGAACGATAGCGTTCTTGTTCATGATCTAAAAATTCATCTAGATTTCCCCCATCGTGGGTACTGGTTTTATAGTCAATAATCCAACGATAACCGTTTTCATCAACAAAAGTTCGATCAATGACAATCCGAGTTGGATCCTGATCTACAGTACCACTTAAAGGGTATTCATTATGGGCTTGTTGGTGTCTAGATGATAAAATCCATTTTCCTTTTGAATTGTCTTCAAAAATCCGAGTAAATATATTTTGGATTTTCTGTAAAGAATCATCAAGCTGTTTTTGATCTACCAATCCTTGCTTGAGTAGAGTTTGCCTAAAATTGGGTTCTAACTGGGCTATTTTTTGTAAATTCCAATATTCAATGCCATCCTGTGCAATGATTTGTAAGTAACGGTGGACTACAATACCGATATAACGTGCCCAATTTCCAGCCCAATCGAAAATTGGATTCTCTGAATTGCTATCGGTAAATTCTATCTCATTTTTGTAGCTAATATAAATATCATCAGGTAAGCTAGGCTGTTGCCAGCGAGAATCTAATTTATATAAATGGGAATCTACTGTATTTTTCCTCTCCTCTTCTGTAATACTTATTAGCGTATCGTTTTTGATTTCAGCTATTTTTGCTTCAAACTTTTCTTTAACGAGTGGCCATAGAGTAGAAAGCAACGATCCTGCTTGAGGATCTTTAATCTCTCCTTTTTCTGGATCATAATTTATATGCCCTAATAAATGGAGGGTTTGTTTCGCTCTAGTAGCAGCTACATAAAGTAGTCGTTGTTTTTCTAAATCCTCTTTTTCTTTGCTAATTTTATTAAGATATTGATAGATAGAGTGATATTCCCCTCCAGTTTCTTTAATAGGTGCTAAAAGCAATTGACTGTTCTCTATGCGTTCATGGGTATCGCTATTTGAATACTCTGCCCACATAAGTAGTTTAGGGCTACTTACTTTTCCAGCATAACCAAGCCCTGGGATAATTACGGTATCAAATTCTAACCCTTTAGCTTTATGAATCGTCATGATTTGTAGCTCGCCACTACTATCCGGGGGGGCATAGAGTTCTTGGATATTATCTTCCAACGCTTGGAAATCAAAGATATTGCCATCTTGGCTATAGGTTTCTAAGAAATCTAAATAGATTTTTGCCGACTCCAGTTGAGGTTCCTCTGTTATGCAGGCAGGACCGCCTAAGGCAAGCCATGTACTTTCCACTAGTTGTCTTGGAGAACGGTGCCGTCTTAGCTTAAAAGCAGCAGTAAATACCCGCTCTATTTTAACCAGCTGCTGTTTCCCTTCTTGACTTAGTGTGTGCTTATTCTGCTGAATACATTCCCAAATTGTTTTTTCTGATTCTAAATCTGCTAGCTGATATAGATCATGTAAAGTTAAGCCACACCAAGGTGCTCGTAGTATGGAAAACCAGCTAATCCGATCTGCAGGGTGGAATAGTGCTTTAGTCAAAGCAAGTAAATCTTGCACTACTTCCTCATCTTTGAGTAAATCAATCTCTAGCGCTTGGAAAGATAAATTTTCATTTTTTAGATAAGGGATAATTTCTATTAAATGAGATCGGCTACGAACTAAAAGTGCAATGATGCCTCTAGGGTTTTGTTCTTTTGTTTGTTGTATCAGCTCAATAACCTTAATCGCTTCTTTTTTTCTGTTATTTTCAAAGAAAGGGTGAACGTGTACTCCGGTAGTTTGCTGTTGATTAAGCGAATGAAATAGTTTAGAAAAACTATAAGGAACGCCACCTAGTGAAATATTTTCTTGCTTTGGAAAAATTTGAGAAAATCCTAGATTAACCCAATCTACAATTGCTTGCTGGGATCGGAAATTTATTTCTAGTTTTAAAGGCGTTAGAGCAATATCTCCTAGACCATGATGCCAAGAATACAAAAAAAGACCTACGTTTGCTTCTCTAAACGAATAAATAGATTGCATGGGATCTCCTACAATAAACAGAGTGCGTCCATCTTCTCGTTCCCAGCCATAGGTGAGTTTTTTTAGCAAAAGATACTGGCTTAAGCTAGTATCTTGAAATTCATCCACTAGTAAATGGCTAATTTTATGATCTAAAATTAAGGCGAGATCAGTAGGAACTTCATTAGTTTCCTCTAAAGCTTGAGAGGCTCTTTGAGAAACTTCAGTAAAATCTACTGATCCTTGAAGTTGGAATACCAGTTGAAGTTGAGCAACAGCAAGTAACAGGATCTCTGAGAGTACTTGAATGATTTCCCATTGATCATCTTCATAATGGCTAGTGGGTAAACTTCGTAGTTGGTGTAATTGATCCCGTAATGCCTCACTTTCTTTTAACGATTGGATTTCATTAAGGAGATTGATAAAAGCTGCTTTTTCATCTTTATATTCTGGCGGAAAACCAATCTTTTTATTAATTCCTTTATCCTTACGCCACTCTCCTTTCTCGATAAGCAACAGCTCTACAATCCCCTGCCAATGGGTTAAAGAGACGGTATTTGTTTTTAAAGGCGGAGTAAAATTTTGAAAAGATCGAATCGGAGAGTCTTGCCTCTCAATATAGCAACTTGCAAAATGAGCCGATTCTAACAGTTTAGTAAGAATTTCTTTTGAAAAATAAGAATTAACTTGGAGCAAGGCTTTTGAGATAATTGCTTGCAATGTTTTTTCTAAAGTATCCCTATTAAGCTGCTCACCTGTAGCTGTAAAATGCCGTAGCCATTGATCTCTATGCTTAAGCATCTCTACCAATAGCTCTTCAATGTTATTCCAGCGATTATTTAAGTGATGTAAGAAGCGTACGATTTTAGCCGATTGTTGATCATTTCCATGTTCGAGAAGCATTAAGGTATGATGAGCCGCTTGTTGGTAAAGGGATTTTGCCCTATCTGTAATTTTAGGTTGAGTACCAAAACGAGACAGCCAAGGCATCTGCTGTGTGAGTCCTGCACAAAGAGAATCAATGGTTTGAATTCGAAGCCGATTAGGATATTGGAGCAAATCCCAGCCTTGCTTTTGATCATGACCAAGTACCGCTTTTGCTAACGCCCATGTAGTTTTTTTAGGCTCTATGGTAGGTTGATTATCCTCTACCATCATCAGTGCTTCAATGATTCGAGCTTGCATTTCTGCTGCTGCTTTACGAGTAAAGGTAATAGCAACAATTTCTTCAGGAGAATTTACTTTGGCTAGTAAGTTTAAATACCGTTGGGTAAGCAATTCTGTTTTTCCAGAACCTGCGGGAGCTTGAACAATAAAAGATCGGCTAGAATCTAAGGCTTGCTTGCGAATCTTACTATCTGAAATATTTTGAGCTATCATGAATTATTTCCTTTTGATACGGCAAAAACTAGATAGGAAACAATAGCGACAAGTATCCTGATTTTTTGGTTCTACCCTACTGTCGCCTTGTTTTATCTTATCGGTAAGCGTTTCTAAGTTTTGCTGCCAATAGGTTAATAATTCCTCCCAAGTTTCTAAGCTACTTTCTCTTACTTCTTTAAGCTCAAAAAAATATTTAACTTCTTTAAAATCTGAAATCACCTCTTTTTCTGCGATAGCACCTAAATATTCCATTTCGTTAGGACGAATTTGAGCAAATAAAAGTGCACCAATAGATTCTTTATGGGCAAGGGCATATAAGGGAATCTGGGGTTCTTCTGGACGATCTCCAAACCAGTGTTTTACTTTAGATTCACCTGTTTTATAGTCTACAATTGCAAATAGGCCATTTTCCAATTCATCCACCCGATCCACTCGGATATTAAAATCTAAGCCGTTAAAATGAAATTTTTCCTCTCCTTCAAGTTCTACTACTCTAAATGGAGCGCGTGCTTTATCTTTTTCTAGCCATGTAAGGGTAAGCTGCATTAAACGTTCTTGCTCCACATAGCTAAATTTTTCGGTAAATATCTGTGCAGTCTTCTTCTGCTGCTCAATAGCTTCTCTTACTGCTAGAGCTACCTTATTTTGTAACTCTTTTTCTGTATAGCCTATAAGAGTGGTATGATCTCGGGTATCCTGCCAAAAAATATGTAGTACCCTATGAATAAGATTTCCTTGCTCCATAGGAGAGAGTCCAGAACAAGGATTTTCAATAGGTTGAGCATGTAAACGATAGGTAGCAAAAGATTGAAATGGGCATAGAGCTTGGGATTTTAATAAATTTGCACCCCCTTTTATTGAAGATTGAATTAGAGGAACATTCTTATCGGAATATTGGATTAAATTCGGTCTATCTAGCCAAGCCTGATCAATATAATTAATAGGTGAATCTAGATTTAAGTCTATTTTGGAGGTTTTTGGTAGATGAGTAATTAAGAGACTAGGTCTTAGTACTTGATCTTCATGCTGTTGAGGGTAACTTACAATGACTTCAGGGGCAATTTGCAACAAACGATTGATAATTCTGCGGGTAAATTCCAGCTCTCTTCTTGCAGAGCTATGAGGTAATTTTTTATCTCGCTGTAACGCAATGGGGATCAGCGGATTAGGATTAGGTGCTTGTGGCCATGCCTTATCGTGAAGCCCTAAGATCCAACAAGCATCAAAATGAGTTTCTACAGCCTCCAAAACTCCTAGAATTTGAATAGGTACATTTCGATCTGTTTTAGGTTGAAATGATTTTTCCGAAAGTAAATTTCTGAGTACGTTAATACTCTTCTTTAAACTCATACTCTTATAAATAAGCTCTAAGCTAACGAAAGATTCTAGAGCTTCATGCCATGAATTTAATAATTGATATTCCTCACTATTTAAGGGCTGCTCTTCTAACCAGCCAAAAGATCTAAGCCACTGAATAAAAGTGTGTACCCATTGGCTTGGAGATTGTTCAAAGGGTTGTTTTTCTATTGCAAGTTTAAAACTACTTAGTTTTTTAGATAATAGAGGAGATCGAGAGTGGCTTAATTCGAGGACTTGATCCAAATTTATATCTGTTTCCCGATTTTTTCGTAGCTGAGTATCTAATAAAGCTCGATTAGAATATTCTTGCTCTGCTCCTGCAAGAAATGGAGAAAAAAGCAATTTTGTCATTTCTGCTACTGGTAGTCTTTTATCACTTGCTAACTTAAGGATAAGTAGTGCTGCCTGGATGAGAGAATAATCAGTTAAGATAGGAGCTAGAGAGATATTGTAAGCTCGATCACTACTAGGTTTTTCCCATAAAAAAAGGGTGGATTTTGGGTGAAGTACTTGATCAAAAATTCTAACTACTTCAGATCGCAAGGTATTTAGTTCAGGAATAATAATTCCAACTTGTTTAGTTGGGTTATCTTCTAGCTGTTTTTTTGCCCAGCTAGCAGCTAAGGTCAACTCTTCAATGGAATCTATTGTTGAAAGAAGACGTGTTGTTTGTACTGTATTATCTTCAGCCTTACTATTAAACTCACTGATTGTTACCCCATGATTTTGTAAAGCAGTAAAAACTGCTTGTTGCTGGGGGGGATATTCATCAAACCCTGAAAAAATCATTTGCTTAGGTAGCACTATTTTATCAGCAGTCAATAGATTTATTAGCTTATCTGGCAGTATTGCTGAATCTAACCAATTATTTTTTTCACAATAGCATTTAAATAATACCGACCATTCTTGAAAAGCTTTACTCTCCTCCGTATCGTAATAGGATAAAGGATTGATGGATAATCGCCATCCATGCCAAAGCTGCCATGCAGATTGTGCCACTTTAGCAGTGGCTGAAACTTGAAGTAATTCTTGGTGATATTTAGATTCCTTAATAACTTGTTCCCATAGGCTTTGTTCTTGTAAGTGATTAAGCAGAATAGAGGTTGGTTCTAGTAATGCTGCTTGATTGTAGTAGGATTGAAGCCAAGAAAACCAAGGCATAATCTGAGGTGTTTCCCAAACACAATTTCCTTTTTCTTCCTGTGTTTTTCCATAACGATGATTAAACTCTCGAGCAAGTCGATTATTTACAGTAATAAGGGTTGCACCTGATTCTAAAGCAAAAAAAAGCTGAGAAAGATAGGTAATCTGATTCATGGCTTTTTTGAGTATTTTAAATGGATGTTACAATAAAAAATATAATGCACACAATTAGTTAATTAAGAGGTAATAACCCTTAGCTTTATCTAAAGCATATTCAAATATTTATGGGAGGTCAGTCATGATAAATCTATTTACATATAGAACAATATTTATATTTATATTTTTATTTACTCTATCATGGCTATTGCCGCAAATGAGTTATTCAGCTGAATCTGTTGCACCTAGATCTGATTTTCAACATGAGCAATCTTGGGGGAATCGCCAACCTACCTTTTCAGAGCTAGATAAAAATGGAGATAATCTGATTAACAGAGAAGAGGCAAAGAAATGGGATTCTCTAAATAAAAGTTTTGATTCGGTAGATCAAGATCAGAACGATGCAATAGATCAAAGTGAATTCGGTGATTTTGAAACTAAGAAAATAAAAGAATCTATTAAAGGTTTTATAAAAAATTAACCTTTAAAAAACAAAACTTCCCTACTATCTAATCCTTCTTATTTTTAAGAAGTATTTTTTCTTTTTTTAAGCTATATTAAAAATACTTATTTACCCTGGTAAGGGTGTTATAAATTATTACCCTTACCAAATTCTTATTATTAATTATTCAGACGTACAACAAGGAGAATAATGATGAGCTCTTTTTTAAAGCTGTTTGAATTTGGGCAAAGTTGCTGGATGGATAATCTTACCCGAGGGATGATTCACAATGGAAGTTTAAAACGTCGGGTAGAGGCTGAAGGGTTACGGGGAGTTACCTCAAATCCTTCTATTTTTGATAAAGCTATCACTGGAAGCAGCGATTACAACCCACAAATTAAAACATTATGTGCAGAAAATAAAACCCCTGCTGAAGTATGTGAAGCACTGATGGTAACTGATATTCGAGATGCCTGTGATGTACTTCGCCCTGTGTATGATAAATCAGATAAATTAGATGGTTATGTAAGCCTTGAGGTCTCTCCTCATCTAGCTCATGATACAGAAAAATCATTAACTGCTGCCAGACGCTTATGGAATGAGGTCAGCCGCCCTAACTTGATGATTAAAATTCCAGGAACAAAGGAAGGAGTTCCTGCTATTGAAACCTTACTCTATGAGGGAATCAATGTTAATGTAACTTTACTATTTTCTGTAGAACGCTATGAGGAAGTTGCCTACGCTTCTTTAAGGGCACTGGAAAGACGAGTGAAGGAAGGAAAATCTATTAAGGAAATTGCTTCAGTGGCTAGTTTTTTTGTTAGCCGAATTGATGTACTGATAGATGAGCATTTAAATTGCAAAAATACCCCAGAGGCTAAAGCACTACAAGGTAAAATGGCGATCGCCAATGCCAAACTTGCCTATAAGGTTTTTAAGGAAATTATTAATAACGATCGATGGAAAGCAGTAGAAACTAAAGGTGCTCAATTCCAAAGATTACTCTGGGCAAGTACGAGTACTAAAAACCCAAACTATTCTGATGTAATTTATGTGGATCCTCTCATCGGTCCTCATACAGTAAATACCATGCCTGAAAATACTATGGCAGCTTTTGCTGATCATGGAGTAGCAGCAAATACAGTAGAACAAGGAATGAATGATGCCGAGAAAACTGCTGCAGATATTGCAAGGCTGGGAATTAACTTTAAGGACATCACCGAGCAACTAGAAAGAGAGGGTGTACAAAAATTTATTGAAGCTTATGAAGAGATATTAACTTCATTGAAAAAATGTGGTGTATAAAAAGGTTATAAGGAAATAAAACAAAGAAGCTAGGGGTAATTCCTCTAGCTTCTCTTAATTATTATTTCAAAATCATTATTTGTGTTTGACTGAAATTCTATCCATTAAAGCAAACATCAATCCAGATACTACAAGCATTCCATGAATGCCTACCTTCCAACCAAGCTCCGTATTACTATACGCTTTTACATCAATAAAAATCTTAAGTAGCTCAATAGCAGAAATAGCCACAATAGATCCAATGAGCTTAATCTTCATACCGGAAAAATCCACCTGCCCCATCCATTCAGGCCGATCAATGTGGGTTTGCATATGTTGAATTTTAGAAACAAAACTCTCATAACCAATGAAAATAATAATCAGTAATAAATTAGCGATTAAAGAAATATCAATTAAGCTAAGAATTCCTAAAATAATCTCGTTTTCAGAAAATGAAAAAATATGCCAAACTACATGAATCAATTCTTGAGTAAATTTCACCAATAAGAGCAAAATACCAATCACCAGCCCAACATAAAAAGGAGTCAGCAGCCAGCGACTAGCAAAAATCATGGTTTCAAGTAAGTTTTCTATATTTCTTACTCTATATTTTCCAAAATATTTACTTAGAGGGGTAAGACTGGCAAAGACCCTATTTTCAATAAATCTTTCTTTTATATTTTTCACATCATACCTTTTAAGCGTTTCATAAATATCATTCATAAATTCTCTGATCTTAAAAAACACTACTTTTAACAATCCTACGTATAGATATTTTTCTCATCAGATACTATTGATCTTTCTTACTCTAGATTCTCTAAAAAATCTAATATATATTTCTCTTCTATCTAACATCAATTTAAAATCTGTTAACCCTTAATCATACTTCAGCATCTTACAGGATAGATTTTAATTAATTATTAGTTATAATTTATTTTTATAAACTTATAAAAATTTTATATATTCCTAGCTCAATAATTATTAAAATTCGATGGAGATTGCTAAATTTATGAGCGCTAATATTCATGGGTTTTTTGATCCAAAAACTTCTACAGTTTCCTATGTCGTTTATGGAGAAGATAAACAATGTGCCTTAATTGATCCAGTATTAAACTACGATCCTGCGGCAGGAAAGATAAGTACGGAAATGGCTGATCAAATGATTGAATGTATCCGTAGAAAAAATTTAACGGTCGCATGGATTTTAGAGACTCATCCCCATGCTGATCACTTAAGCTCAGGAGGGTATATTAAAAAGAAACTTGGTGGAAAAACAGGGATAGGCTCTTATATTGCTCAAATCCAACAACACTTTAAACAATTATATAATTTAGCCACTGATTTTAAAACGGATGGCTCTCAATTTGATCATATTTTTACTGATGGAGAACTATTTCAAATTGGTAGTTTAAAAGCTAAAGCCATTCATACTCCAGGACATACGCTTGCTTGTATGACCTATTATTTAATAGAAGAGGGTATTGCATTTGTAGGGGATACTTTACTCATGCCAGATTATGGCACAGCGCGTGCAGATTTTCCTGGCGGCGATGCTCATGCCATGTACCATTCTATTCAGAAAATCTACCAATTACCGAATGAAACTCGACTATTCACTTGTCATGACTACCCACCCGATGGACGTGAGATTCGCTGGGAATCTACGGTAGCTGATCAAAAATCCCGCAATCCTATTGTAAAGCAAGGGATTAGTGAAGCAGAGTTTGTAACAAAAAGAAAAGCAAAGGATGAAAGTCTTACAATGCCACGATTAATTTTACCTGCATTGCAGGTGAATATTCGTGCAGGGGAACTTCCTTCTCCTGAAGGGAATAATATTAGCTATTTAAAAATTCCGCTAAATCAATTCTAAAAATTTTAAAAGATAGTCTTTCATTAAAATTTAAGATGAAATAACCCTCCTAAAGGGGGATTTATTTCATCTACCTTTTCTTTACTAAAATCATCTCTACTTATCTTATTTAAGTTAAATAAAGCTCAATTTGGGCAGTCTAACCTTTGTTCTTAGATATTTTCTCTAGCTAAATATTAAAGCTAGAATCTACGCACTTAACAGCTAAAAATTTTTAATAGAAGAAAGTATAATTTAATTACTTAATATATTAAGATTAAATAAAGTTAATCTTGTCTAGATAAGCGATTTAATTTATTTATGAGTGCTTATATCCAATCATTTATTGATCCAAAAACGAATACGATCTCTTATATCGTTTATGGAGAAAATAAACAGTGCGCAGTCATTGACCCAGTGCTCAATTATGATTTTGCCTTTGCAAGAACTAGCACTGAAGCGGCAGACTCAATCATTGAATATATCCACAAAGAAAATTTAACCTTATTATGGATTTTAGAAACTCATCTCCATGGTGATCATCTTAGTGCAAGTAACTATCTAAAAAAACAACTTGGCGGCAAAACAGGAATAAGTACTTATTTAAGCCAAATCTATCATCTAGGTATAAACTTTAGAACTGATGGCTCCCAGTTTGATCATCTTTTTACCGATGGAGAACTATTTCAAATTGGTAGTTTAAAAGCTAAAGCCATTCATACTCCAGGACATACCCCTGCTTGTATGACCTATTATCTAATAGAAGAGGGTATTGCATTTGTAGGGGATACTTTACTCATGCCAGACTACGGTACTGGTCGTACAGATCTTTTTGGAGGAGATGCACATATCCTATATCAATCTATCCAGAAAATTTACCAGCTCCCTAATGAAATACGATTATTTTCCTGCCATGATTACCCGCCGAATAGTCGCAACCTTTGTTGGGAATCTACTGTGGCTGACCAAAAATATCATAATCCTATTGCCAGGCAAGGGATTAGTGAAATAGAATTTGTAGAAAAAAGAAAAGCAAAAGAGCAAAATTTACCTAATCCAAGCCAAATATTACCCGCACTACAAGTTAATATTTCTGCTGGAGAGCTTCCACTACCAGAAAGTAACAATATTACTTATCTTAAAATTCCATTAAACCAATTCTAATAGGGTATCAAAAGTACTAGAGGCAATCCTATGGCACAAGCATTTACTTACCAGCAGCGTTTAGAGCAGTTAAAACAGCATATTAATAGCAGCCAAACGAAAAAAAATATTCGTATAGAGAAAGGGACCACCTCTAATCTTTTCCGCTATCAAGGGCAAAAACTTAAAAGAGCTACTAAGCTTCCACTCAAAGAATTTAACCATGTGCTTACAATTAATAAGGAAAATCTTACTCTTGAGGTAGAGGGATTAACTACTTATGGGCAAATTGTTGCAGAGATTCTTCCTCAAGGATTTTTACCTACGGTTACCCCAGAGCTAAAGCATATTACTGTGGGAGGAGCAATTGTAGGTGTTGGCATTGAATCTAGCTCTTATCGTTATGGCTTTGTTCATGATGGATTAGTTGAAGCAGATGTATTACTACCTAATGGCACAGTGGTAACTTGTACCGCAGATAATGAATATTCAGATTTATTTCATGGATTACCTAATTCTTACGGCACTTTAGGTTATATTTTAAAAGCAAAAATAGAACTTATCCCTGCTAAACCTCATGTAAAAATTAATCACACTCGCTTTACTTGGGTTAGATCTTATCTATGGGCAATGAAAAAAGCAGTAAGACAAAGGCGATCTGATTTCATTGAAGGCCTTTTTTACAATAAAAGCGAATTTTATCTTACTGAGACTTATTTTGTGGATGAAGTTCCTTATTTAGATGATATCTATCAAGATATTTACTACAAAGTAGCTCGAGAAAAATCAGAAATGTTTTTACCTACAGAGCAGTATATTTTTCGCTATGATCCTGATTGGTTTTGGAATATTCCAGAAGTTGGTATTTCTCAAATATTCAGGAAATATGCCCCTAAGTCTTTAAGAAACTCTGGGGTTTATAATCGTTATAGCACATGGAAAAGGAGAATTTTGAGTTTCCTACCTTCTGTTGGTAATACTAAAGAGCAATTAATTCAAGA
Source organism: Candidatus Nitrosacidococcus sp. I8 (assembly GCF_945836005.1). Lineage (NCBI taxonomy): Bacteria > Pseudomonadati > Pseudomonadota > Gammaproteobacteria > Chromatiales > Chromatiaceae > Candidatus Nitrosacidicoccus > Candidatus Nitrosacidicoccus urinae. Next base: position 1,010,918 of record NZ_OX241534.1, read on the forward strand.
TTGGGAGGTGCCTTGGGATAAGGCCGCTACTTTAGTTAAATTTGCTCTAAATTATGTTGATCTAAATGATAAACCTTGGGTAGCACTCCCTATTATTTCTCCTAAATCTTCTACGCTTTACCCTGTTCGTGCAAGAAGAACTTACTTTAATTTAGGAAGTTATTGCCTTACAGAAAAACCAAAAGAAGATGTAGACTATTACTACACTAAGATTATGGACAATGAATGCTTTCGTCTAAGTGGTAGGAAAATGCTCTATTCTTCAACCTTTATTGATAAAAGGCGCTTTAATCATCTTTATAATGGTACTGCTTACCAAGCCTTAAAAGAGAAATATGATCCTAATTCTTTAACTCTTACCTTGTTTGAAAAAGCAGTTGAGAATAAATAAATAAAGGATTTATATTTAACCTAAGCTACTGCAGCAACACACATAGTGATTCCCTCGCCAAGCCAGCCTTGAGTAATCATACTATTATATTCTTCAATAGAGGTAGCAAAGCGATGATTTGGATTACTAGCTGCAGCTTGGTTATTATAAGCCTGATAAATAGGATCGGAACTACTAGGACAAGCTCCATTGATAGGAGCAAGCGCATAAAAAGAAATTCCTTCATAGGTCCATAGATCATCGGCAACCGCATTAGTAGGATTAATGGATTGTAAATAACTACAATCACTCGAATTTACAGTATAAAAATAAGAATTTGCCCCTTGATTATAAAATTGACATACAGGCTGTGCCCCATTGGTCGCTCCAGACCAAGCATAAAATAAATTCCCCGTCAGTTGCCAATTTGGACCAGCTTCTCCTCGATTCATTGCAGCCATCTGTGCCTTTGAAGTCGCTAAAAGATAATCATTAGAGCTTGAGTTATAAAACTCGTAAATCAGGGTATACTTTTTAAAAGTAGTGGCTGCTTGAACCGCATTTTCTGCATCGGCAATCCCTGATCCACACAAATTATTGTACTGAGCACATACACTGCCTGCAGGGAAATCACGGCTTGTTGCAGGCAATAAAGAGTTTAACTCTATTCCAGAGAGTTCTGGATTGATGCCTAGCATTAAAGAGGCAATGCCAACCACATGGGGCGCTGATTCACTGGTACCTATTTGCTGATCATAACCAAATCCTTCAGGGGTAGTGGCACCTGTACTGGTAGTTGAAATGATTCCATTTGTTTCTCCTCCCGGGGCAGTAATAATACCCATAATATTAGGGTTGTTTAAATTAAGATTAGTATAAGAGGTAGCATCTCCACTAAAATTAGTTGCAACCGTGGTGAGTACTCCATTACAGTTCCCTGGAAATGCCTGACTGATATCCTTTTGATCATTACCAGCAGCAACAACTATCTGCGCCCCCTGTCCAAGCGCAAGGCTAATTGCCTCTTGATAAAGAGAAGGGCAGGCTCCATCTCCTGCTAAACTTAAGTTAATAACCTGAGCGGGATTAGGGTTAGTTGGCACACCAGAAACAGGCAGGCCTGCAGCCCATAAAACCCCATTTACTACATCAGTCAGAGATCCGCCACATTTTCCGAGGGTACGAACAGGTAAAATTTTAGTATTCCAATTTACACCAGCCATCCCTATATCGTTATTACCTTCAGCGGCAATAATTCCAGTGACATGAGTCCCATGCCAAGAACTAGGCTCTGCAGGTTGATTGTCACCACATTCATTGGCGGTGGTCCAATCTCCAGGATCGGATCCGCCTGGCACATAGGGAGTGACCGTAAAATCATAGCCAGGTAATAACCGATCGGCAAACTCTGGGTGAGGATTTATGCCCGTATCTACCACTGCGACAATCGTACTAGAGTCTCCTTGAGTTGTATCCCAAGCACCCGTTGCATTAATCCCACCGATATATCCTTGGGCTTGTCCTTTCATGCTCCATTGGTAGGGGTCAAATAGAGGATCATTGGGAATGAACTGCATTTTTACCCGGATATCGGCTTCAAGTTGATCAATACTAGGGAGTGTTCTTGCGTTTTCAATCAGATCTGCTACTTCTGCTCCAGATTTAGAGGTCTGAAAGTGAAATATATGGGTTTTATTACCCATTGCTTGATAAAAAACTAACTTTTCCCCAAAAATAGCTTCTAATTCATTGGTAATTTCATCAGGAGGAGGTAAATTATCTTCTGCTAGATCTTGAATTTTTTGATCTTTAAAGCGGACGGCAATGCCATCTACTATAGTAGTAGGAGATAAGGTAGGATTTAATAATTGAGGATTATTTTCTTTTTCCGACTGTGAAGTAACAGATTGTTTTGTTATTAATGAAGGTTTCGGCGTATTTAAGTTTTGAATACCTCCCTCTTTTATGAGCAGGTCTTGAATCATCGGTGCTACTTTGGAATTTAAAGATGGTTGGATCTCCTGACTAGGTAAGGAATCAGCATAGACAATTAAACTAAATAAATTCAATACGATACCGATTAATAATCCTAACCACATAATATAAATACCCGTCTTAACTGAGATAAGATATATTTTTAATAAATTGCTAACAGCTACTTCTAATATAAAATCTCTAAATGTAGCTTAAATTTTTTAAAGATTAAATAACAAACAGTTATACGCTTACAATTGCAACACACATAGTGATTCCCTCGCCAAGCCAGCCTTGAGTAATCATACTATTATATTCTTCAATAGAGGTAGTATAGCGATGATTCACCCATATCTGATTATAAACTTGATAAATAGGATCGGAACTACTAGGACAAGCTCCATTGATAGGAGCAAGCGCATAAAAAGAAATTCCTTCATAGGTCCATAGATCATCGGCAACCGCATTAGTAGGATTAATGGATTGTAAATAACTACAATCACTCGAATTTACAGTATAAAAATAAGAATTTGCCCCTTGATTATAAAATTGACATACAGGCTGTGCCCCATTGGTCGCTCCAGACCAAGCATAAAATAAATTCCCCGTCAGTTGCCAATTTGGACCAGCTTCTCCTCGATTCATTGCAGCCATCTGTGCCTTTGAAGTCGCTAAAAGATAATCATTAGAGCTTGAGTTATAAAACTCGTAAATCAGGGTATACTTTTTAAAAGTAGTGGCTGCTTGAACCGCATTTTCTGCATCGGCAATCCCTGATCCACACAAATTATTGTACTGAGCACATACACTGCCTGCAGGGAAATCACGGCTTGTTGCAGGCAATAAAGAGTTTAACTCTATTCCAGAGAGTTCTGGATTGATGCCTAGCATTAAAGAGGCAATGCCAACCACATGGGGCGCTGATTCACTGGTACCTATTTGCTGATCATAACCAAATCCTTCAGGGGTAGTGGCACCTGTACTGGTAGTTGAAATGATTCCTAAGCTACGACTACCATCTCCTCCGGGAGCAGCAATGAAATTGCTTTGATTAGATCCAATAAAATTAAGATTAGTATAAGAGGTAGCATCCCCATTAAAATTAGTCGCAACCGTGGTGAGTACTCCATTACAGTTCCCCGGAAATGCCTGACTAATATCTTCTTGGTTATTTCCTGCTGCCACTACAATGAGTATACCCTGATCTAATGCACGATTAATTGCCTCTTGATAAAGAGAAGGGCAGATTCCTTTTCCTGATAAGCTTAGATTAATAATTTGAGCAGGATTAGGATTAGTTGTCATACCAGAAACAGGCAGGCCTGCAGCCCAAACCGTACCATTTACCATATTACTTAGGGATCCGCCGCATTTTCCGAGGGTACGAACAGGTAAAATTTTAGTATTCCAATTTACACCAGCCATCCCTATATCGTTATTACCTTCAGCGGCAATAATTCCAGTGACATGAGTCCCATGCCAAGAACTAGGCTCTGCAGGTTGATTGTCACCACATTCATTGGCGGTGGTCCAATCTCCAGGATCGGATCCGCCTGGCACATAGGGAGTGACCGTAAAATCATAGCCAGGTAATAACCGATCGGCAAACTCTGGGTGAGGATTTATGCCCGTATCTACCACTGCGACAATCGTACTAGAGTCTCCTTGAGTTGTATCCCAAGCACCCGTTGCATTAATCCCACCGATATATCCTTGGGCTTGTCCTTTCATGCTCCATTGGTAGGGGTCAAATAGAGGATCATTGGGAATGAACTGCATTTTTACCCGGATATCGGCTTCAAGTTGATCAATACTAGGGAGTGTTCTTGCGTTTTCAATCAGATCTGCTACTTCTGCTCCAGATTTAGAGGTCTGAAAGTGAAATATATGGGTTTTATTACCCATTGCTTGATAAAAAACTAACTTTTCCCCAAAAATAGCTTCTAATTCATTGGTAATTTCATCAGGAGGAGGTAAATTATCTTCTGCTAGATCTTGAATTTTTTGATCTTTAAAGCGGACGGCAATGCCATCTACTATAGTAGTAGGAGATAAGGTAGGATTTAATAATTGAGGATTATTTTCTTTTTCCGACTGTGAAGTAACAGATTGTTTTGTTATTAATGAAGGTTTCGGCGTATTTAAGTTTTGAATACCTCCCTCTTTTATGAGCAGGTCTTGAATCATCGGTGCTACTTTGGAATTTAAATTAGCGCTATAGCTAATACTATTAATACTAATTAAAACTACAGAAATTACTATTCTTAACCACATATTAGGCACTCACTTTTGCTGTATTCCTCTTTACTTTTCTAAAAGAGGGGCAAAAGCTGTGCCAATCTATCTTGTTTTGTGCATATTAATGTTTATTAATATCAATAACTTTATAGTTATATGTAAAAAGTTTTTTTACTTGAATTTTGCTAAGGATGATTTTTAATAAAAATTAACTGATTTATCAAATAAAAATTTAGCTATTACACGTCACTATTTATGACATTTTTTATATTTCTTATTTGAAAATATAAGAAATTAAAACTATCCAAATTTATAAATGATTCTTTATAAAAAAATAATTACTTGTTTATTACTTTTGATCTTTATTTTATTTGGGATTTACCAAGGAACTCTCTCTTTGAAAAAAGAAAAAGAGATAATCTCACGTAAGCAGTCTTTATCTCTTATTAATCAATTATTAAACACAGTAAACATAGGGTTCTCTCAAGTAGATGTGCCATGGCAATTTCTATTTCCTAGAGATCATGGAGCACACTCAAGCTATCAAAATGAATCGTGGAATTTTGCTGGTAATTTAAGATCAGATCAGAGAAGAGATTTTGGATTTCAATTTAATTTTTTTCGAATGGGATTAAAATCGCCAGATTCTTCTCAGTCTACTTCTTTATGGAGGTTCCAAGAGCTCTATCGAGGCTATTTTGGACTAGCTGATATACTAAAATCTCAATTTTATCCTATTGAACGCTTCAGCCGTACTGCTTTGGGACTAAGCGGTGCCTCTTCTACAAACAATTCTATCAAAGTATGGCTAGAAGATTGGCGATTTCAAGTATTGAGCGAAGAAGAGGCAAAAAGTAGTTTTTCTTTATTCGCAAAAACTGAAAATGCAAGTATCGATTTAATATTGCAGCCATTAAAGCTTCCTTTCTATTTTGGTGGCGATTCACAAGCCTCACTAGGAAATTTTTATGCTTATACCCTACCACGGTTGATGACTAAAGGGACGATAAAAATCAAACATAGTAGCTACCCAGTGACAGGTCTATCTTGGTTTGATCACAGTTGGGGAAAAATACCTATCCCAACTGGATCTACCGTATGGGATCGATTTTTACTTCAGCTAGACAACGGGGTAGATTTACTCGTTCTTCGACTCCATCGCATAGATGGTACGGGTACTCCTATTAATAATGGCACTTTAGTGACCTCTCAAGGAGAGATAGAAACCCTGACTAGAGAGGATATTGCACTCAATCCACTTAGTAATTGGAAAAGCCCTAATACTCATATTTCTTATCCCACCCACTGGCAGCTACAAATTCCCGAGCATGATATTGATCTTAACATTACTCCCAGTATAGAAAATCAAGAGCTTAACTTAAGTCTAGATTATTGGAGTGGATCAGTTACAGTAACTGGTTACTATCAAGGCAATAACGTGATAGGAAAAGGGTTTCAAGAACTTACTGGTTATCAGCCATAGATTAACTACCCATTATAAAAATATGATTAAATGAAGAAGTGGATTATTTATATTGTGGTTGAGGATAAGAAAAATGTTATTAAAGCAATGGTTCATCTTAGGATTAACATCCTTGTTATTAGTTGCTTGCGATTCAGATACTCCCCCTAAATCTCATGAGATTGCCAAAATCACTCAAGTGACCCCTGGTTTTGTCCCTGAAGAACCGCAAAGGCATGGAGATTCAAAAGCAGGCTACGATGCCATCATTAATAAGCCCTATTTAACCTGCGGTATTCCTTACTCTGCTTATCAGAAAAGTAATTTATTTCAACCTCCGCAATATGGACTTCCTGGACGAACAGGGATTAATAAAAAGCTCCCCTATTACCAAACCTACTATGAAACTCAAGAGGGTATTGGACTAATAGTCAATAATTGCCTCCTTTGTCATGGTAGTTCTTTTAATGGAGATCTAATGGTGGGGTTAGGCAATGAATCTCTAGATCTTACTCAAGATGTGGTAGCTAATGCAGAAGGTATTGGGGTTTACGTGGAAGGTGAACAAGAAGCTAAAGAATGGCGTAAATGGGTGGATAGGATCACTGGGGTAGCACCTTATTTGAGAACAGATACCATCGGTGTAAACTCGGCAGTAAATCTTACTTGGGGAATTTTTGCCCACCGAGATCCAAAAACTCTCGCATGGTCTAATAAACTCCTTATGGATCCTCCATCGGAAAAACCCACCCCAGTAAGTGTACCTCCTTGGTGGCGGATGAAAAAACAAAATGGAATGTTCTATTCTGCTGCTGGTCGTGGCGATCATGCTCGCCTTGAAATCATGGCATCAAGTCTATGTACTGAATCGGTTAAAGATGCTCAAGTGGTGGATTCCTATGCTCCAGATATTCAAGAATATATTGCTTCCCTTGAACCACCCACTTATCCTTTTAAAATAGATCAATCCCTTGCTACACAAGGTGAGGATATTTTTAATACCCATTGTGTGCGTTGCCATGGTACTTATGGAGAAAAAGAAAAATACCCTAATTTAGTGATTTCTTTGGCAGAAATAGGTACCGATCCTGAATATATTAAAACAGCAATGGGTAGTGATTTGGATCGATTTGGTCCTTGGCTTGCTCAGTCTTTTTATGGTCAAGGAACCCATGTAGCAAAAGTTGATGGTTATTTAGCGCCACCCTTAGATGGAGTTTGGGCAACTGCCCCTTATTTACATAATGGCTCTGTGCCTACCTTAGAATCTTTACTCAATAGTGCACAACGGCCTAAATACTGGACCAGAACTTTTGATACTAAAGATTACAACGATAAAACCTTAGGCTGGAATTATACTCAATTAAATCATGGTAAAGCAGGCACTAAAAAATCAGAAGAACGAAAAAAAATCTACGATACCACCCTCATTGGCTATGGAAATATGGGTCATACATTTGGGGATGTATTGTCCGAACAGGAAAGACATCAATTATTAGAATATTTAAAAACCTTATAAATTACTATTCATGGTAAATTACGATTTTGATCTTTTTATTATAGGAGCTGGATCAGGAGGAGTTCGAGCTGCCCGAGTAGCTGCCCGTTTAGGAGCAAAGGTGGCTATCGCAGAATCCCAGTATTTAGGGGGTACCTGTGTTAATGTGGGCTGTGTTCCTAAAAAATTCCTTCACTATGCAGCTCATTTTTCAGAAGATTTTGAAGATGCAGTAAATTTCGGTTGGACGATAAAACAGCCCTGTTTTGATTGGTCTAACTTAATTAAAAATAAAAATAGAGAAATTAAGCGGCTTAATCAAATTTACCAAAATCTTTTAGAAAAAAATAAAGTAACCCTATTCCATGGCTGGGCTAAGGTAAATAATCCCCATCAAGTCACGATAAACAATCAATCTTATACGGCTGAAAGAATTTTAATTGCTACCGGGGGTGTACCGTTTATTCCAGATATTCCGGGTAAAGAGCACATTACTGACTCAAATGGAATGTTTTTCCTTGAAACCTTACCAGAAAAAATTATTATTATAGGCGGAGGTTACATTTCAGTTGAGTTTGCTAGTATTTTGAATGGGTTAGGCAGCCAAGTTACTCTGATCTATCGAGGAGACTCATTACTTCAGAATTTTGATCGAGAGTTAAGGCAGGCTCTTGAATCTGAAATGGTTAAAAGAGGGATTATTCTTCGAGCCAATGTAGAAGTTAAAGCCATTGAAAAACAAGCACAAGGATTAAATGCTTTACTCCATAATGGAGAGAGGCTTCAGGCAAATAAAATTATGTATGCCATTGGTCGCCGTCCTAATACAGAAAATTTAGGCTTAGCTGAGTTAGGTGTTAGCTTCAATCCAACAGGAGGAATTATAGTAAACGATTTTTACCAAAGTACCATAACCTCCATCTATGCGATTGGAGATGTAATTCAAAAAATTAGTCTTACCCCAGTCGCTACCGCAGAGGCAATGATTCTAGCCCACCATCTTTATGAAGGATCTAGTACTATTTTAGATTACACAAATATTCCCACTTGTGTATTTAGCCAACCTAATCTAGCTACAGTAGGGTTTACAGAAGATCAAGCCAAAGAAAAGCTAGGAGATATTAAAGTTTATCGTACTCAATTTCGCCCCCTAAAACACACTATAAGTGATCGAGATGAGCGCACCTTCATGAAACTTATTGTAGATAAAACAACAGATAAAGTAGTAGGTGCTCATATGCTGGGATCAGAGGCTGGTGAAATCATTCAAGGAATAGCCATTGCCATTAAAGCAGGAGCAACCAAAGCACTATTTGATAGCACTATTGGCATCCATCCTACCGCAGCAGAAGAGTTTGTCACCATGCGGGATGTAACTTAAGATAAAAATATTTAAACTCCATTAGATTTAGGAAAAAATAATGAAATCCATTTTTTATATAGGTCCTTTACGAATTGCTCTAGTTGCAATTACCATTACTCTAATTTGGTTGTCTTTCTATACTGACCGTGTTATTACCTTAAAAACTGAATTTGAGCTAGTGACAAATGCAGTAGCCCCTGCACTCACTTTTATTATGCTTTTTGTGGTTTCCCTTGATATTCTCATGAGCTTTATTGGTAAATTAGATAAAGACGCTAAAGAGCGTCTACGCTACTGGATTATTATGGGGGTAGATCTCTCCATGATTATTGCTTTAGTCATTGCTTGGAAGCCATTTTTCATGAGGTTATTAGAGAGCTAAGATGGTGTGATTTATCATCACACCATCTAAAATCATTTATTTACCTGCAACATTGACTACTTTATGTTGTGCTGTTAATGCACTATAAGTCCAAGGTTGGCGTTTGGCGAACATATGAACATTAGCCATCATATTCTTTTGGCGGCTACTTGCAATTTCTACCACCTCTAGCACAATCTTGTGCATATCAGGGTAGTTTGGAGCTACTTTATCTACATCCCATACGGGGAATTGGGTAGGAAGTGCTACCATACTACCTCCTCCGTAAGGAGCATCTACTCTATTAGCAAGAATTACCGCACAACGGTTATCTGCTGCTCGAGGTACTAACAAATACTTCCGTTCTTTTTCATCTTGCATTCGGGTAGGCCATAGAATCACATCAGCTCCATTAGCTCCTAAACAGCGAGCCGCCTCTGGAAATAAACCATCATAGCCCATCATAATCCCCATGCGCCCATAAGGTGTGTTTACTACAGGATATTCTGATCCTGCAGTACCCCATTGTTGCTCATCACTGAAGAGATGCACTTTACGATAGGACATGATAATTTCACCTTCAAGCCCTAGAAGAAAAGAGGTAGGATAGAGTTTACTGCCCACTTCTTCCACATTAGGGACGAGCAGAGCACACTTCTCTGTTTTACATACTTCTCCAAATTTTCGCAGTAATTCCTGATTCATTCCAGCTAACCGCCGAGCCTCAGCTTCATCAATACGCCAATTAGGTGAAGCGACATATTCAGGTAATACCATCACTTTAATCCCGAACCGTGCACCATGGGTAACTTGCTCAATGACTCGATCAAGGGTGGTTGGGTGGGACTCGCAGACATGGGTTTGTGCCGCTGCCATATTAAAGGTCATCTCTGAAGGAATAATCGGTTCTATGCTGGTCTTTGAAACGGGAGTTTCTTCGTAAGACTTAGTCAAAATACCATAAGTATCTGGGCGACGATCGGTAAATTTATCAGAGCTTAAAGCATAGTGCTTATCGTCGGCAAGGGTAGGATCAATATTGCTAATGGCCATCCCGTGAATATCCCAAGCTACCGTTGCTTTTACTTCACCCCTAGGATCCACGATCATGCTTCCCCCGGGATAGTAAATAGATCGTTCTTGCCCTGCTTTAGTCGCTGCACAGATCCAAACTCCATTTTCCAATGCACGAGCAGGTCGCCATAATTCTGCTTGATCAATCAGAAAGAAGTTCGCCATATCTAAAATCACTTGAGCCCCTTTTAAGGCAGTACAGCGAGGAATTTCTGGAATTCGCCCATCAAAGCAAATCATCATCCCTACCCGACCTAATTCAGTTTCTACTACCGGAAAGCCTCGCTCTCCAAACTTAAACCAATTTTGATCGTGAGTAGTTAAAAATTGCTTATGGTAATGGACGACTAATTCCCCTTTGCGATCAAGTAAAATTCCTGTATTAAAAATCTTCTCTGCCTCTGGATCCCACTCAGAAAGACCGCTGGCAATATATACATCATGTTGACGTGCTAGCTTTGCTAATCCATGAATAAATTTTCCATCTTTAATAGTCTCTGCAATTTGACGTGCATGAGGTTGAGAGTTATATAAATAACCTACATTCATGCACTCTGGGAATACAATCACCCGAATATTTTGTTGGGCAGCTTGTTTTACATAGTGGGCACAAATTTTAAGATTAGCTTCCACATCACCCATTTTAGCGAGAGTCTGCACTGCAGCTGCTCGATATTCATAAGATTTCATTTAAAGTATCTCTCCTTAATTACTATTTCAACTACCCTAAATCTAAGGTAATTATTACTACTCCTCTATAAAGACATCCATAGATGTGCTGCGACTAAAGCACGCCAAGGGGAAAAAGGAGCAAGCCACTTCTCTGCTTCTTCAGCAGTTATTTTAGACTCTAATCCTAATAATTTTTGCAATCCTCTTCGCATCCCAGCATCTCCATGAAGAGATCCATCTAACCAACTATAACCTCTAAGTAAGCCATAACTAATAGTCCAGGGTCCAATACCCGGCACCTCAATAAGTTTTTGAGAAATCTCTTCCACAGATGTTTGCTGAGCCAGCCAATTATCTAAAGGCAAGGTATTTTCCATAACTCCTTGGCTTAAATTGAGTAAAGTTTTTGCTTTAGTTTTAGCATAGCCTATGCTGCGTAGTTTATCTTGATCTAAGTGGGAAAATGCTTCTGCATCAGGATGACAATAAATCCCGCTAGAATGCTTTATATTTAGGATTTTAATTAATTTTCTTCTGATAGAAATAGCGGCAGCAAGACTAATCTGTTGACCTGTAATAGCCCAAACAAGGGCTTCAAAGGGAGTACTAGATACCGGGACTCTTAATCCTGCTTGTTTTTTCAACAAAGCACCTAATTGAGGATGTTGGTAATAAGTTTTTTCAAAATTATTGATATTTTGATTAAGCCCTAGCATTCTTCGTACCATAGAAAGGGCTTCTAATTCAGAAATATCTCTATCCCCATCTACTTGCAGAGTAGCCACAACCTGTTTTGACTTAAATTGCAAAGTAAGACAAGCAGGCAACCCTTGCCATAAAATTCCTTTCTCTAATAAATTTTTACTGTAATCTACCCGTTCTGCTGTTTGCTCTGAATCCCGATCGTGAAATACCAGTATGTTATGACCGTGAAATCCACGGGGTAAATCAAGGTATCCTAAATAGGAAACAGCCATGACAATTAATCTTCCTCCCCTAAGTATGAATAAATAAGGTAAGCTATAATTTTGAGTTTACATTATTGCAGCAAATACCTAAATAATCCGTGGATAAACAACTGAAATATCATTTACGATGGCTTACTAAATCTGACTATAAAATGCTTCTCAAAGGAGGCAAAAAAGGACTGGAAAAAGAAAGCCTACGCATTACTCCTAAAGGCAGTATTGCCCAAACATCTCATCCTCAATCTTTAGGTTCGGCTTTAACCCACCCTTATATTACGACTGATTATTCAGAGGCTTTGCTCGAGTTTGTAACCCCACCTTGTGAGCAAGTAGAACAAACCCTCGATTTTCTGACTCATACTCATCAATTTACGTATACAAATTTAAATGACGAAATGCTTTGGGCAGCCAGTATGCCCTGCGCGGTAACAGATGAAAAAGAGATTCCCATTGCCTATTATGGGACTTCTAATGTGGGGCAAATGAAACATGTATATCGCCGTGGTTTAGGGTATCGCTATGGGCGAGAAATGCAAATTATTGCAGGCATTCATTTTAACTATTCTCTGCCTGAATCCTTTTGGCCAATTTTACAAGCACAAAATCATAGCCAATTACCTTTAGCTCACTTTATTAATAAACGCTATATTCACTTACTTCGCAATTTTCACCGTTTAGGCTGGATTATTTCCTATTTATTTGGTGCTTCTCCTGCAGTTTGTCAGTGTTTCTTAAAAACACCCCATAAAGGATTTATCCACTTTGATTCGTCTACCTATACCTTACCCTATGCTACTTCGCTGCGAATGAGCGATATTGGCTATAAAAATGATACCCAAGCAGGGGTAGATATTCCCTATAATAACCTTTCAGAATATATTGAAGGGCTTACTAAAGCTATTGAAACCCCCTTTCCACCCTACGAGAAAATTGGCGTGGAAGTGGATGGGTCCTATCGTCAGCTCAATGCTAATGTTCTGCAAATTGAAAATGAGTTTTATAGCTTTATTCGCCCAAAACAAATTACTCAATCCGGTGAAAAACCTACCCTTGCATTAAAACGCCGAGGGGTACAGTACATTGAAGTTAGAGCATTGGATATTAACCCTTATGAGCCATTAGGGGTAAATCAACATCAACTCTATTTTTTAGAAGCTTTTCTCATTTTATGCCTGCTAAAAGCAAGTCCTAATTTAGATTCAAATCAGCGTAAAGAGGCAGAACATAATCAACGAAAAGTGGCTTGTTGTGGGAGAGATCCAGTACTTAATCTCCAACAAAATGGAGAAAATACACTGCTTAAAACTTGGGCATTGGAAATTTATCAAGAAATGGAAGAAATCTGCTCTTTGCTGGATCAAGGACTAGAGGATCAACCTTACACCACTGCTCTTACCCAACAATATCCCCTTATTGAAGATCCAGATCTCACCCCTTCTGCCCAAATTTTGGCAGAAATGAAGAAAACAGGAAGAACTTTTTATCGACTAGCTATAGATCTCTCTCAGCAGCACGCAAATTATTTTAAAGAGATCCCCTTTAGCCAAGATAAGATGGAGTATTTTACCCAGCTAGCTCAAACATCTTGGCAGAAACAGCGGCATATGGAGGCCACCGATACCCTCTCTTTTAAAGAATATTTAGCCCACTATTTAGCTCAAAAATAATTAGTTGTGTTTTTGATAGGTACCCATCAATTCTTTTACTGTAATCACATGGTTCTCCATAGCCTGTTCTAATTGTGCCTTATTAGGTTGTTTTAAATCAGGTAACGCTGTATCTAAAGCATAGAGTTTAAAAAAATAGCGATGACGACCAATAGGGGGACAAGGTCCGCCATAGGCTAGTCGCTTCCAGTTGTTTAATCCTCCTAAAGTGCCTTTAGGCAAGCTTTCAAGATTAATTCCTTCAGCTAACTCAGTAGTAGCAAAAGGAAGGTTATAAAGCACCCAATGTACCCAAGTGAGCTTTGGTGCTTTAGGATCAGGAGCGTCTGGATCATATACAATGAGTGCTAAACTCTTAGCACCTTTAGGAAGATGATTCCAAGTAAGTTCAGGAGAAATATCTTGCCCTTCACAGGTATATTTCTCTGGAATCGCCTCTTGATGATTAAAAGCGGGCGAGGTAAACGTAAAATTATCCGCTACTGAAAAATTGCTAATACTTATTCCTAATAGAAAGAAAAACAGATACTGTTGAAATCTATCACTCATAACATACTTACATCTCATTTAAAGATTATCAATTTGGATTGGCTCAAGGGCATCGGCAGGGGTAAAGCCAAAAATTTTGCCATAAAAGTAAAGCTCGCTTTTTAAGGCATGACTGATATTTTCCGCTTTACGAAATCCGTGCTGTTCATCAGGGAAAGTAATATAGGCAACAGGTAACCCTTTTTCTTTTAAAAGTTTAACCATGGTCTCTGCTTGGCTAGGTGGTACTACTTTATCCTCCAGTCCCTGAAAGAAAATAATCGGACAATCTATCTTATCGATACTATGAATTGGAGATCTCGCTTTATAGTGTTGTGCTTGCTCTGGATAGGGACCGATCAACTGATCTAAATAACGAGATTCAAACTTATGGGTATCTTCAGCTAAGGCCTCTAAATCACTAATGCCATAATAATTTGCCCCCGCTTTAAATAGATTATGAAAAGTCAAAGCAGCTAAGGTGGTAAACCCTCCGGCACTACTGCCTCGAATAGCTAATCGATCTGAATCCACTTTTCCTTGCTGGACTAAATATTTAGCCCCATAAATACAATCTTCTACATCGGCAATGCCCCATTGTCCTATGAGCTGTTGACGATAGGTGCGACCATAACTAGTACTGCCCCGATAATTTACATCTAATACCCCAAACCCCCGACTCGTCCAATATTGAATTTTCAGATTTAAAGTGTTATTTGTCGCTGCAGTAGGTCCTCCATGGCTGATCACTAATAAAGGAGGTCGCTCTGTTTCGGATCCCATAAAATTTTTATTTTCAGGAGGATAGAAAAATCCGTAGGCGATAGTGCCATTACCCGTAGAAAAACTAATAGGCTCTCCATAAGAAAGCCAATTTGAATCAAATTGCGTAGTATTGGATTGATGAAGGGTAGTAAGTTTATCTATCTTCATATCTAAAGTTGCCACTTCAGGAAATATAGTAGGTGCTGCACCAATAAAAACTACTTGTTTATCATTAGCATGTAAAAAATTAATCCCTGTATAAGGAGTATTTATTTCTTCTAAAACCCCGCTTTGGGTATCTATATAAGCCAAGTGATCAACACTTTCTTGACTATAAGTGCAGATTATTTTGTGAGGAGAAATAAAACTGTAAGTAGATTGCCCAAAAATCCACTGAGGTAAGCCAAATTCGGCTTCCATAGGTAGAATTGCTTTAATTTTTTTACCATCCCATCGGTATAAATTCCACCAGTTTGAACGATCAGAGATAAAATATAGTTCTCCTGTAGGAGACCATTCAGGCTGAAAAATAGATTCTTGATTTCCCCCAACAACCTTTACCTTCTCAGCCAAATTCCCCTGTGCATCAATACGAGCCACCCACAGTTCTGTACTATCCCAAGGCATATTAGGATGGTGCCAACAAATCCAAGCTAAATAATTCCTATCAGGGCTTAAGCGAAGGGTGGCATAAAAATCTGCCCCTGACTCCAGGATAGTAATAGAGTGAGTATTTCCTTCTAAATCAATACTCACAATAGTATTAATAGGTTCTTTACCACTACTACTATGATCTTCACGAACATAAATCAATCGATTGCGTTGTTTATCATAAACTCCATCAGCGTAACGATAAGCCCCTTCTGGTGTGATGGGTTGTGGATCAGTATCTAATTCCTGTGCGTAGAGTCTTTGATCGGCAAAATGAGAGAAAAATACCCGATCTTCATCCGTAACTAAATAAGCCCCGCCTCCATATTCATGAACTCTAGTTCTGATATTGTAAGGAACCGGAGTAACCTCATATATTTCTTCTTCATCAGATCGATACATCAGTACTCCCCGCCCTCCTTCTTGAGGTCGAGTTTCTAACCAATAAGCACCCGTTTTGGTGAGTGTAGTTTGCCCTAGACCAATGGTTCCCTGAGTGATTTGTTCTGTGGTAATAGGAGATTGCCACGTGCCGTAGGGTTTTATGGAGGCTGTCATAGATAATTTTATTTACTTAACACAATTTGATTTTTTTGATCGTCAATGGTGATCACATAATGCCTCAATACATTCATACCTAATAAGCCATAAGATCCTAATAATTGATCTTCAATAAAAGCAGCTTCCACGTTAGGGATTTTTTCAGATCCTAGGGTAAGTATTTTTAATTGGCTAAGTTTTGCTTGCAAAGCTCCATTAGCCGTTTGAATTTCTTGATCTTTTAGCTGATTAGGGTTCAACCCTAATTTAGGCATAGCAGAAGTAGGTAATACCACTAAGGAAGCTCCTGTATCCACTAACAAGGGTATAGTAATGGCAGTTCCTATTCCTTGAATGGAAACTTGCACTAAGTGATGAGTACCACTACGGGTAGTGTTTAAAACTATTTTATTAGGAAATACAGGAGGAGCTGCAGTTTTTTCACTTAAGATTAGAATTTCCTTAATTCTTTGATTATCGGCTGTATGTACTAGAATATAGTTAAAATCTACCAGTAATTTTTGAATTTGCCTTTGAAGTGAACCTTGAACTAAGGGCAGAGCTGGAATATCTCTGGTTCTCTCTAGTCCTTTAATTAGAATATGTTCTCTTACCCCAATTTCCCCTAGTTCCTCTGCCAAGCTATCTTCAAATAAGGGTAAATCCTCATCTGCAATGACTAACAAGCCTCCTAGCCACAAGCCAAGAGTAAGTAAGAAGTAATTGAATTGCTGTTTATATCTCATATTTTCAGTATAGGAAATTTATTCCTATACAACAAAATAAAAATTAGATACACTTAAAGTTAATTATAACAATAAACAAGTAAATAAATAATTATTAATAATTATTTATTTATAAAATTATCTTACCTATCTACCATTTTACCGAGATAGTACTCTTAGTCCCGATTTTAAGATCGGGATTTTTTTTGCCACTAAGGCAGGTAAACAGCTGCTATTCATTCCCAATCTTTACAAATCCAGCCAAAAATTTAATACTTCTAAAATAAAAACTAATTAGCTTATTATTAATTAAGATTTTTATTAAAAAATTACAAATATAATTAACCATCTATCAAGGAACCCTATGTCAGATTTAGCTGAACTACTTACCCATTTCCGTGATTCTGCCCAAACCCATCGAGATCAAGGCAGTTATTTTGAAAATTTAGTCAAAACCTATCTGCAAAATGAGCCGAAATATTCCGATCGATACCAAAATGTATGGTTCTGGGAAGAGTGGCGTGCTGAAGCAAAATATCGTGGATTGGGTAAGCTTGGTACCGATGCTGGGATTGATCTAGTGGCAGAAACCAAAGAAGGAAATTTCCATGGGATTCAAGCAAAGTTCTATCAAACAGATACCAAACTTTATCGTAAAGATATTGATTCTTTATCTTGCTGCCTCTAGTAAAAAAATCTATAGCCGCCGTCTCATTTTCTCCACCGCATCTGAAGCAACTCATCATCTTACTCAGGCTCTTAAAGATCAAAATCCCCCTGTAACTATCATTACAGAATCGGATTTAATCGGGAGTGTTATTGACTGGACTCAATACATAAAGACAGGCTCGGTTACGCTCAAGCCAAAATATTCCCTTCGTGATCATCAACAAATCGCCTTAGATCAGGTCATCGCAGGGTTTAAAATTGCCGATCGGGGCAAACTCATCATGGCCTGTGGCACTGGGAAAACCTTTACCAGCTTAAAAATTGCCGAACAACAGGCAGGTCAGGGCAAACAGGTGCTGTTTTTAGTCCCTAGCCTTGCCCTGCTTTCTAAATCCCTTACCGAATGGACTCAGCAAAGTGCCATTCCTCTCCATTGCTTTGCCGTATGCTCCGATTCCCAAATCGGAAAGCATAAAGGGGAAGATACCTTTCAAACCTATACCTATGAACTTTCCTACCCAGCCACCACAAATGGTAAGCAGCTTGCCAAACAAGTCACTAAAAATCATGATTCCCAGCACATGACAGTGGTATTTAGTACCTATCAAAGTATTGAAGTGATTCATCAGGCACAACAAAGCTACCAACTTGCCCCTTTTGATCTCATTATTTGCGATGAAGCCCATCGCACTACCGGAGCAACCTTAATTGGAGAACAAGAAAGTCATTTTGTAAAAATCCATCAGCCGGATTTTATTCAAGGGAAAAAGCGACTCTATATGACCGCCACTCCTCGAATCTATGGGGATAGTGCTAAAACCAAAGCGGAACAAGAAAGCGTTACCCTGCTCCATGGATGATGAAGCCACCTATGGCAAGGTATTTCATACCATTAATTTCTCTGAAGCGGTACGCTGTGATTTATTAGTGGATTATAAAGTCATTGTCCTTGCTGTTGAAGAAACCCATGTCAATCGGCGGATTCAAGGGCTATTACAAGATGAAAATAATCAGCTTAAGATGAATGATGCCGCTAAAATTATTGGTTGCTGGAAAGCCTTAACCAAGCAAGGACTCCAAGAGGATTTAAACGATGACTCCCAACCCATGCAGCGGGCAGTAGCTTTCTGCCAAGTGATTGACTCCACCAAAAGCAAAACCCATCAAGTCAGCTCAAAAAAATTGCCTATATGTTCCAAACCGTGGTGGAGGCTTATCAAGAATCTATGGAAGATGAGGATCGCCTACCCCTCATCTGTGAAACCCAGCATATTGATGGTGCCATGGGTGCATTTGAAAAGGGAAAAAAACTAGCATGGCTAAAACAAGAACCTAAAGTCAACACTTGTCATATTTTAAGCAATGTGCACTGTCTGTCTGAAGGCGTGGATATTCCAGCATTAGATGCGGTGTTATTTTTAGCCCCTCGCAATTCCCAAGTGGAGGTGATGCAATCGGTGGGGCGGGTGATGCGCCAAGCCAAAGATAGGCAAAAAAACCGAGGCTATGTCATTTTACCGGTGGTGATTCCAGCAGGCACCAGCCCAGAAGTTGCCTTAAATAACAACCAAACTTACAAGGTGGTGTGGCAAGTGCTTCAAGCCCTGAGATCTCACGATGATCGGTTTGATGCCATGATTAACAAAATGGAGCTGATAGGTCCAGATCTGCAAAAAATGGAAGTAATTGCCGTCACCGAGTCCTATCAAACCCACGCAACTCCTAAAGAAGAGGAACAGAATCAACCTACCATCGGAGTAGCCGATTCTCCTGCCCCTTATGGTATTCAAGGAGAGCTAGATTTTCACATGGGGGATATAGAACGTGCCATTTATGCCAAGCTAGTGAAAAAATGCGGTAACCGTCGTCATTGGGAAGAATGGGCCAAGGACATTGCCTCTATTGCCAACACCCATATTGATCGAATTCAAGGGATTTTAGCTAATCCGGATTATCTACAAGAACAACAGGCTTTTGCCCGATTTGCCAAGGAGCTACGAGAGAATTTAAATGACTCCATCACTGATGCAGAAGTGGTAGAAATGCTTGCCCAGCATTTAATCACCAAGCCGGTGTTTGATGCCCTGTTCCAGCAATATACCTTTACCCAGCATAACCCTATTTCCAAAGCCATGGAGCAGATATTAACTCCTATCCAAGCCCATGGGCTAGCTAGGGAAACCTACTCTAGATCAGTTTTATCACAGTGTTCGCTTGCGGGCAGAAGGAATCCACACCCCAGAGGGCAAGCAAAAAATCATTATTGAGCTCTACGATAAATTTTTCCGTAATGCCTTTCCGAAAAGGGCAGATCGGCTAGGGATTGTCTACACCCCCATTGAAGTGGTGGCCTTTATTATCCATAGTCTTGAAGCAGTGCTTCAGGATCAGTTCAATAAAAGTATGGCAGATGATGAAGTCCATATTATGGATCCCTTTACCGGTACTGGTACCTTTATCACCCGTTTATTGCAATCTGGGATTATTCCTCAAGATCGACTAGCGAAAAAATATCGCACTGAAATCCATGCCAATGAAATTGTGCTGCTGGCTTATTATTTAGCGGCGATTAACATTGAAGCCACCTATCATGGAATCCTAGGCGGCGATTACACGCCTTTTGAGGAAATTTGCCTGACCGATACTTTTCAAATGAATGAACACCACGCCCAACCAGATTGGGTGCATGCTACTCTGGCAGAAAATAATACCCGCCGTTGTAAACAGCAATCCTTAAAAATTAAGGTGATTATGGGCAATCCCCCCTACTCGGCTGGGCAAAAATCAGCTAATGATAATAATGCTAATTTAGCTTATGAAAATCTAGACACTCGTGTTCGTAATACTTATGCAAGATTATCCACTGCAACTAATAAAAATGCCCTATATGATTCCTATGTTCGGGCAATTCGGTGGGCCAGCGATCGGATTGGAGATCAAGGAGTGATTGGTTTTGTCACCAATGGCAGTTTTATCGAGGGTAATGCCATGGATGGACTAAGAAAATGTTTAGCCAGTGAATTTAGCCACCTTTATATTTTTCATTTACGAGGAAATATTAGAAAGAATATGGGTAACAAAGGCAATAACTCTGAAGGTCAAAATATTTTTGGTAACGCCAGTGTGGCACCTATTGCCATTTCTATTTTAGTGAAAAACCCAATAGAGAATTCTGGAAAAATCTATTTCTATGATAAAAGCTAAAAGAAAAACTAGATCGGATTCGGGATTATCAAAGCATTGCAGGGATTGCCCAAACTCAAGGCTGGCAACGCATTATCCCCGATACATTTGGCGATTGGCTCAACCAGCGAGATCCCCATTTTGATTCTTATCTGTCTCTAGGAGATAAAAAGATAAAACTGTAAAATCTATTTTTAAAAATTATTCACGAGGAGTAGCGACTGCTAGAGATGCTTGGGTGTATCAAAGCAATCAAGATAAATTAGCCCAAAATATACAGACAACTATTAGATTTTATAATCAACAGCGAGAACAATTTCATCAAGCTTTTTCAAGTCTATCTAGGCAAGCCCAAGTAAAAACGGTTAATGGATTTATTAATCATGATTCAACCCAAATTAATTGGGTACGAAGTACTAAAGAAAATTTAATAAAAAACCAAGTGGTGAATTTTGATCCAGCCAGTATTGTCACCAGTTTATATCGCCCATTTACTAAGCAATGGATGTACTTCAGTCGTGATTTAAATGAAATGGTGTATCAAATGCCTCAAATTTTCCCCTATGAAGGAGCAAAAAATGTAGTGATTGCGGTCACCGGACGAGGAGCAACTAAAGAGTTTTCAGCAATGATCACTAATGTAATTCCTGACTTAGAAATGATTTCAAAGGGGCAATGTTTCCCTTTATATCTTTATGAAAAAGTTTCTTCTGATAAGCAGGATTTATTTGCTCAACACTCTCAACATGCTGGCTATCATCGAGCGGATGGAATTGAAAATGAGATTCTTACTCATTTTCAAAAAGCCTATCCTAAAAATAAAGTTTGCAAAGTAGATATTTTCTACTATATTTATGAGGTGCTCCATTGTGAGAATTATCGGGGTCAGTACAAGGACAATCTCTCTAAGCAACTGCCCCGAATTTTTTTGGCTAAAATGTTGCCATTTTCACTGTCCTTTCCCAAGCAGGACGCAAACTTGCTGATCTCCACCTCAATTACGAATCTGCCACCCTCCATCCTGTTACTTTTTCAGGTAAATTAATTCATAACGATACAGATTTTGTGAATGCTTGCCCTGATCATTTCTATGTACGGCAAATGAAGTTTGCAAAGAAGGGGGAGAAGAAGGATCAGACTCGGATGATCTACAATGATTTTATTACCATAGAAAACATTCCAGAGCGTGCCTATGACTATATGGTCAATGGCAAATCTGCCTTGGAGTGGGTGATGGAGCGACAATCGGTGCGACAGGATAAAGATAGTGGAATTATCAATGATGCCAATGATTGGGCAAATGAAACTATCAATAATCCCCGTTATCCATTGGAACTGTTTCAACGAGTGATTACGGTCAGCCTTAAAACTTTAGAGATTATGGCAGAGATTTCCCAGCTGGGTAATATTGAAGAGATTGTTTTAGCGGAAGAAATTTTACCTGTTAGTTAACTTATTTGATAGATAAGCCCCTAGCCTGATAAATGGGCGCTCGACTAAAAAATAAATCAGGCTAGAGGTTATCCCAATAAGGGTAACTAGGGTAGCAAAATAGAGCATCCAATGGTGCTGGAGAAAAAAAGATTCGTAAGGCTTTAGAAAATCTATAAAAAATAAATGGGTAAGGTAAATTCCGTAGCTAATTTCACCAATAAATACTAATCCGCTCTTTTTCAGGAAATCATTGACCCAATCAGGGGCACAGGAAAACACCAGCACCAGAAAAGAAAACGCTGCTCCTGAGTAAACCCGCCCTAATAGCACTACTTCTTGATGCTCCCAATAGTCTCCTACATGAGGAGATAGCCATTCTAAATAGAAAAAAACCCCTCCTAAGCTTAGGATGAAAAAGAATCGGAAAAAACGAGTGATATAAATTCCGATGATTTTTTTAAGCTGCACGGCGAGAAATCCCATTCCAAACAGCCCAAGCATACCGGGTAGTTGGGTGATACAAAAAAAGCGAGTGGTCGTATCCACATCTGTCGTAGTCCAAAATATTCCCCAACGATATAGGGCACTACCGGCAATGAGTATCACTGATAAACCATACCAAAAAGTATTATTTCTTCTAGATAGAGGAAGTAATAAGATAAGAGTAGCTAAAAGATAAAATTGAAATTCTTCACCTAAGGTCCACAATACCCCATTAATGGTACCACCATAGCCCGATATAATGTTATGAAACATCAATAAATGGCTGATGATGAGTAGTTTGTTAGCAATAAAGTAGGGTTTATTTACATAGAGACTGAGAAATAAAACCACTAAGTAGGCAGGATAAATACGAAAGAATCGCCGAATTAAGAAAGATTTTATATTTTCATGTTTTCGGCAGAGAATAGCACCAATTAAAAAACCACTCAGGACAAAAAATAAATCCACCCCGTTCCACCCTACCCCAGTATAAAAATTATAGCCTAGTGCCGGCTTTAGCTGGCTGGGTGCAAGATCCATATAATGGAAGAGAAAAACCCACAAAGCAGCATAAGCTCGAAGAAAATCTAGCCCAGCAAGTCTATTACTTTGCGTAGAGGAAGCATTCATGGTAAGAGGCAATATTTTTAGTTAGTTAGAAATTTTTCTAAAACAATGATCGTGGAATTGAGATAAACAAGAATGCAACGATAATTTATGGAGCGGGTGATGGGAATCGGACCCACGTTATCAGCTTGGGAAGCTGAAGTTCTACCATTGAACTACACCCGCTTTAAATTTATTGGATGCCTAGATTATAGGGAAAATCTTAATAGCAAACAACTAGCAATACCTCGTATAAAATTTCTTCTTAAAAAATTACGTTTAAATTCTACGCTAAAAAGCCATCTCTATAATTCACGTCTAAACTTTACATTATGTATGTAAGCATTTCTTACAAAGAAATAAGTGTAAGGAGGATGGTTATGAAAGTAGAAATATACCGCTTATCCATGAACAATCCGGGCGATGCTCAAGGATTGCAACAACTGCTGGATAGCAATGTAGTTAAAGTATCGCAAATAATAGCTATCATAGGGAAAACAGAGGGTAATGGAGGGGCGAATGACTTTACTCGAGCTTTAGCCACCCATACGGTTTCAGAAGCACTTGGAAAGTCGTTAGGTATTTCTCCTGCTCAAGTCACAAAGCAAATCGTTATCGCCTGGTCAGGAGGATGTGAGGGAGTTTTATCTCCTCACATGACCGTGTTTACAAGAGATATGTCTGTAACTAACCCTAATCCTAGTGATGAGAAGCGGCTTGTTATTTCAGCTCAGCAGACAAAAGTGCTCAAGCCAGAACAAATTGGTCGTATGCCTCATGTGATGGCAGTAGCAAAAGCAGTAGGCACAGCCGTTGAGGAATTAGGGATTGCCCATCAAGATATACATTATGTACAAGTAAAGGGACCATTATTAACACCAGAGGCTATTGCAAGCACTCAGGCACAAGGGAAGGATGTAGTCACTGAAGATCCTAATCTCTCTAAGAAATACGCACGGGGAGCCATGGGATTAGGGGTCGCTGTTGGATTAAAAGAAATACCTCAAAATGAGGTAACAGAGGAGGCTATAGCCCATGATATGTCTCTTTATTCATCGGTGGCCTCCACTTCAGCAGGTGGAGAGATTAATCACTGTGAGGTAGTGGTATTTGGAAATTCTTCAACCTCAACTAGTCAATATCGAATTGGTCATGCGGCACTAGCCAGTGTAACCGATATTGAAGGAGTTCGTGCTGCGATTCTCTCTGCAGGTTTACATATAAGGACGGAAGCGACTAAAGCAGAGGCACAACAAATTGCGGCAATTTTTGCTAAAGCAGAGGCACCTATTCACGGTGTTTTATGGGGGCAGAGAACGACTATGCTCTCTGATGCAGATATTCACTACGAACGCAATGCACGAGCCGCTTTAGGTGCAGTCATTACTTCAGTAACCCATGATCCTAGAATTTTTGTATCCGGTGCTACCGAACATTAATGTGCCCCCGGGTATGCCCCTATTGCGGCGATAGTAAAAGTACATGAACTATCATAATAAAGTACATGAACTATCATAATAATGGCATCAAAGAATCCGCTGAAGTAACTCCTACATCCTCGGCTACAGATACCCACCTTGCTCTTGATAGCATACCTGCACCGAAAGAAACATTCTTTTTAGCTATTCAACATGTATGTGCGGCCTATGCTGGGATTATTGCCCCACCGCTCATTATTGGTAAGGCACTGGATCTTCCACTGGCATATCTAACCATTTTATTATCAACCAGTATTTTAGCATCGGGTGCAGTCACCCTATTACAGACTATTGGAATACCGGGTATTGGGGTAAAGCTCCCATTGGTAGAAGGGGTTTCATTTTCAACTATTGCTCCCATGTTAATCATAGGTCAGATGTCTCCAGATCCATTTACTGCGATGCAAATCATTATGGGATCGGTCATTATATCTTCAGTGTTCATGTTCTTTGGGGCTTCTCTTTATGCTCGCTTATTAAACTTTTTCCCCCCCCTTGTTTTAGGATCAGTAGTGACAGTGATTGGACTTACTCTAATCCCTGTTTCCATTGAGTGGATGCAAGGGCAGGAAAGTACTCCATTCTATCAATCCCCTTATATTATTAGCTTAAGTTTCTTTACCTTTATGATCACCATTATGGCTGTTCGTTATGGTCCCAAATTTGTAAAACGAGTATCTGTATTATTGGGTATTACCACTGGCACACTCATTGCCATCCCCATGGGATTAGTAGATTTTTCAGAAGCCATGACTCAAGATTTATTTGTATTACCTCATTTTTTAGCATTTGGCATGCCTAAATTTGAAATCACTTCCATTATTTCTATGACGATTGTGATGTGGGTGATTATGATAGAAGCCACATGTAATATTATGGCAATTGGGGAAATTGTAGGGAAAGACATAAAAAAACAAGATGTTATCAATTGCCTAAGAGCAGATTGTTTAGGATCTATTTTCTCTGCAGTGCTCAATGGATTTCAATGTAGTGCTTATGGCCAAAATATTGGAATTATTCAAATAAGTCGAGTATATAGCCGCTATGTGGTAGCTGTCGCTGGGCTTCTCCTCGTAATTCTAGGTATGTTTCCATTACTCTCTGCAATGATTGCAAGCATACCCCTGCCTGTACTTGGAGGTGCATGTTTAGCAGTATTTGGTCTTGTTGTAGCTACCGGCATTCAAACCCTCTCTTCTGTAGATCTGACCTCTGAGCAAGGTACAGTCAATAGTCTTATTATCGCTGCATCCATTACTATGGGCATGGTACCTTTAGTAGCACCTCAGTTTTATACTCATTTTCCTCACTGGGTAAGCATAATTTTTGGATCTGGCATTACCTCCAGTGCAATTACTGCCATCAGATTAAATTTAATTTTAAACGAAGCACCCAAAATTCATAGAATCAGACACTGAATTTACATAGAAGCACATCTTAAAGAAAGGAATAAGAATGTATGAAAATTTGTTTTGTTTCCTTATCTTGTAAGTACTACAACTAACTTACACTTAGTGAAGCTAGGGTTTTAATTGATAGAGGATAAAGGGAGAGAGGGGGAGGGGGGATTTCTACCGATTTTCGCTATAATGGGCTACAAAATAGCTATTCTAGGTAATAAATTTTGCTACAAATTGACAATAAATAGCATCATTTCCCAAAAAATATTTATACCCTAAATATATTAAAAACTATAATCAATATAATAGTGTATTTGGTATACATGTTGCTTTATTATCCTCGTTAGCCATATTTTAAAGGATAGATAAGGTATGAATAAAGATACGTTAATAATCGTTTTGCTGTGTATTTTAGGGATTTCTCTATATTTATGGTGGCTTCTTAGTAGTACCACTAATTAGCAGGTAAAATATAGTGCTATTTTATTATCTACTTCCCCAAAATATTATTACTAAAGCTTAGATCCTACTATTAGTTAGTAGGATCTACGTTAATTTATCAAACCCTCGTTGTAAATCCTTTTTAATATCTGTTAGAGATTCTAGTCCCACTGAAAGTCGTACTAACCCATCTCTGATTCCTGCAGATTCTCGCTCTTCTTGGCTAAGGCGGCCGTGGGTAGTGGTAGCAGGATGGGTAATAATGCTTTTGGTATCTCCTAAATTTGCGGTAATAGAGATAAAAGAGACTGAATCAATAATCGTCCAAGCAGCTTCCTTTCCTCCTTTTAATTCAAAGGCGAGCAGTCCTCCAAATCCAGATTGTTGTTTTGCTGCGAGCTGATGTTGAGGGTGAGAAGGCAATCCTGCGTAGTATACCCTAGCTATTTCTGGCTTTTTCTCTAGCCATTCTGCAATTGCTTGGGCTTGCCGACTATGTGCCTCCATTCGCAGCGTTAGGGTTTCTAATCCTTTAAGAAACACCCAAGCATTAAATGGGCTTAAGGTAGGGCCTGCCGTACGCAAAAAGCCAAATATTTCCTCCCCTACTCGCTGCTTATCCCCTACTACGGCACCACCTACACATCGCCCTTGTCCATCCAAATATTTAGTAGCAGAGTGAATAATGATGTCTGCCCCTAATTCTAAGGGACGTTGTAGAGCCGGCGTACAAAAACAATTATCTACTACTAATAGAGCTTGGTGTTTTTGGGAAAGCTGGGCAAGTTGAGCAATATCGGCAATTTCATTTAGGGGATTAGAAGGAGTTTCAAGGAAAAATAATCGGGTATTAGGCTGAATTGCTTTTTCCCAAGCTGCTAAATCAGCTAGAGGCACAAAGGTGGTTTCAATCCCAAAGCGTGCTAGATATTTATTGAATATAGCCCGAGTGGTACCAAAAATATCTTTTGAAGAAACAATGTGATCCCCTGATTTTAACAGAGATAAACAAGTGGCTAAGATAGCAGACATTCCTGATGCAGTGGCAACACAAGATTCCCCACCTTCTAAGGCTGCTAATCGTTGTTCAAAAGCTCTGACTGTAGGATTAGTAAATCTTGAATAAATATTCCCTGACTCATTACCTGAGAAACAAGCTGCTGCTTGAGCAGCACTATCAAAAACAAAGCTTGAAGTCAGGAAGATCGGATCAGAGTTCTCTCTTTCATGAGTGCGATCCTGTCCTGCTCGTACTGCAAGGGTCGTAAAATCATATTTGTCATAATTATCCATGGGGTTTAATCCTAATGGTGTACGTAAAAGCAAGAAGATTATTTAAATATAACTAGGTCTCTATTTAGGTACAACAAAACTAGGGTATAACAAATAGGGAAAAGAATATAGGGGAAAGCAAATTTCCCCATATTACGGATAAGTCTATGGTCGGGGCGAGAGGATTTGAACCTCCGACCACTTGAACCCCATTCAAGTGCGCTACCAGGCTGCGCTACGCCCCGAAGATGGAGAATGTATTAGGTACTGTTGTTTAATATATCTAAAACTTCTTCCAACTCTAAACGAGCTTGGCGGATAATCTGTTTACTCTGAGTATTTTCGTTTTTTACTTCATCACTGGAGAGTTGCTGCCTTGCTCCACCAATGGTAAAACCTTGATCATAGAGTAATGCCTTAATTTGGCGAATCATAATGACATCATGGCGTTGATAGTAACGTCGATTTCCACGGCGTTTTACTGGTTTAAGCTGAGGAAATTCTTGCTCCCAATACCGCAATACATGGGGTCTAATAGCACAAAGCTCACTTACTTCACTAATAGTAAAATAACGCTTACTTGGTATTACCGGTAATTCGTTATTGTTGCTCGCTTCCAACATAAGATTCTACCCGTGTCCTTAATTTTTGCCCTGGTCGAAAAGTAACTACACGCCGAGCGGTAATAGGAATTTCTTCTCCAGTTTTCGGATTACGCCCAGGCCGTGTCCCTTTACTACGAAGCTCAAAATTACCAAACCCAGAGAGTTTGACTGTTTCTCCTTGCTCTAAGATCATTGCGATGTCTTCAAAAAACATTTCAACAATCTCTTTAGCTTCTCGCTTATTTAAGCCAAGCTCCTGATTTAATGCTTCTATCATATCTGCTTTAGTGAGTGCCATCAGCTACTCCCTAATAATTATATTTAACTCACTTACAAGCACTTTTATCATCTGCTCCATAAAATTATGCACGATTTCATCTGTTAAAGTGTAATCCTGATGCTGTAAAACAAATTTGAGTGCCAAACTTTTTTTATCAGGATCGATTCCTTTTCCAGTATATAGATCAAATAAATAATGTTCTTTAAGTATATCAGATTTAAGACTTTTTATACAATCAAAAACATTTCTTACCGAAACATCTCTATCAACTAAAAATGCAATATCTCGATGGATTTCTGGGAATTTAGATAAGGGTTGAAAAATGGTGTGTTTTTTTGAGAGTAGTGAATTAGTTTTTAAAGAAAAAAGGTAAATTTGCTGGGTAAGATCAAGTTTTTTAGCAAGCTCGGGCTGCAGTGCGCCTAACCATCCTATGGATTCACCATGATAAATAATTTCTGCACTTTGTCCGGGATGTAATGCAGGGTGTTGATTTTGCTCAAAAAGGAAATGATTCTGTTTATCACTTAGCGTAAGTAAAGATTCCACATCCCCTTTAATATGAAAAAAATCAGCAGACTGAGGATGAATACCCCACTGTTCTGGATAATAAGAACCAGAAATTACTCCTGCGATCACAGATTCTTGGGTGACGGAGGGTAACTGACCAGTAAAAATAAGTCCAGATTCAAATAAGCGAATTCGCCCTTGTTGGCGGTATTGATTATACTTAAGTGCTTGAATTAGCCCAGACCATAGACTAGTACGCATTACTGCCATATCTGAGGATATGGGGTTAGCAAGTGGAATAGCTCTCTGATCGGGATCTAAGAGCTGCTGTATTTGAGGATCAATAAAACTATAGGTAATCGCTTCTTGATAGCCACGATTGACTAGAATCTGTTGTATATCATAAGTAGAAATTTTTATTCCTGTATGAAATTGAGGTTTAATAACTCCCGCAGGTCTTGTAGTTGGAAAATTATCATAACCATGTAAACGTCCTAACTCTTCGATTAGATCAACTTCATAAGTTAAATCAAAACGAAAACTAGGAATTCTAATTTCCCACCCTGACTCTATCCTCGCTACTTCTAGCCCTAAGCCAGTGAGATGATTGAGTACTTGATCTTGAGGAATATAAATTCCTAGAATTTGCTTAATACGATGTTCTCGTAAATAAATTACAGGTTGTGAGGGTAGAAAATCCCTATGAATGGCTTCAACAATAAGTCCTGCTTTGCCTCCTGCAATCTGTAACAGTAATCCTGTGGCACGCTCTAAGGCTTGACGAGGAAGATGAGGATCTACTCCCCGTTCAAACCGATGGGATGATTCAGTATGTAACCCATAGCTTCGGCTACGCCCTGCAATAGCGGTAGGAATAAAAAAAGCACTTTCTAAAAATAAATTTTGGGTTTGATTGCTGATTTCAGAATCGCTACCCCCCATAATACCTGCTAAAGCAAGTACTTTTTGGTGATCAGCGATCACTAACGTATTTGTATCTAGGGTAATTTTAGAGTTATCTAATAGGGTTAAAGATTCTTCTGGTTTTCCGTAGCGAACTTGAATACCGCCTATTATTTGATTCAAATCAAAGGCATGCATAGGTTGTCCTAGCTCTACCATGACATAGTTAGTAATATCAATGGGAAGACTTAGACTACGAATACCACTGTGCTGTAGTCGTTCCTTTATCCACTCAGGGGTTGGGATTTGTGGATTAATGCCTTGTATAATCCTTCCTAAGTATCGAGGGCAAGACTCTGGAGCTAAAATTTCAACCGGTAAAGTTTTATCGATTTCAATAGAGGCTGGAATGATTTCAGGGCGCTGTACTGGCTGACTAAACAGTGTACCTACTTCCCGAGCAATCCCGGCAATACTTAAACAATCACTTCGATTGGGAGTAAGACCAATTTCTATCGTTACATCATTTAAATTAAGAAATTCCTTAATATCTTTACCTAAAAAATCTTGGGCAGTTTTGGATAGCTCTAAAATCCCATGAGATTGTTTTGCCAATCCTAGCTCAGCAGCAGAACAAAGCATACCTTGAGATTCTATCCCTCGTAATCTCTTTTTTTCAATGAAAATATCATTGGGTAGTTTGGCACCCACTTGAGCAAAAGCTACATATAGTCCTGATCGCACGTTAGAGGCACCGCAAACCACTTGAAAGGTCTCATGTTGGGTTATACTTACTTGGCAAACATGGAGTTTATTACTACCTTCAAGAGCCCTTACCTTTATCACTTTGGCAATAACTACTCCTGTAAAAGAAGGAGCAACAGGTGTGATACTATCAACTTCTAACCCTGCAAAAGTTAATCTATTAGTTAGAGTTTCCGTATCACAATGAGGGTTAACCCAAGTCCTTAGCCAAGATTCACTAAATTTCATAATAATGTAATCGCAAGGATACTAATTAAACTGGCGGAGAAACCGTAGATCGTTCTCGAAAAATAAGCGCAAATCATTAATTCCATAACGGAGCATAGCAAGGCGCTCTACTCCTAAGCCAAAAGCAAATCCTAAATAACGCTCGCTATCAATCCTTAAATTTGCAAAAACTTTGGGATGGACCATGCCACAACCAAGCACTTCTAACCAACCTGTATGACTACACACTCGACATCCTTCGCCATGACAATGGACACATCGAATATCCGTTTCTGCTGATGGTTCAGTAAAAGGAAAGTAGGAAGGGCGGAATCGTACTTTTAAATCTTCTTGTTCAAAAAAGAAGCGAAGAAAATCAGAGAGAATCCCTTTAAGATCAGTAAAACATACTTGATCATCTACCAATAACCCCTCTACTTGATGAAACATAGGGGTATGGGTTAAATCAGAATCTCGCCGATAAACCCGGCCCGGAGCAATCACTCGTAAGGGCGGCTTATCCTCCATCATAGCTCTGATTTGTACGGGAGAAGTATGGGTTCGCAATAACTGGTGAGAATCGAAGTAAAAAGTATCGTGCATTGCTCTTGCAGGATGAGAATCAGGAATATTTAATGCTTCAAAATTGTGATAATCATCCTCAATTTCTGGTCCTTCATGAACTTTAAATCCGAGCTGATAAAAAAAATTCTCAATTCTATTTAAAGTTTGGGTAACAGGATGTAACCCACCTATATCCATCCTTCGTCCAGGTAAGGAAATATCTATAGATTCGGAGGCGAGTTTAGCTGCTAGCGATACTTGAGTCAGTATTTCCTTACGGGATTCAAGCTCGCTTTGAAGCAATAATTTTGCATTATTAATTGCTTTTCCAAAAGCAGGGCGATCTTCTGGGCTAATTTGCCCTAGAGTTTTAAGATAGCCTGTTAATACTCCTTTCTTTCCTAGGTAGTGAATCCGTACTTTATCTAGAGATTCCAAATCAGAAACATCTAAGACTGCCTTTTTTGCAAGCAGTATGATTTCATCTAAAGACTCACTCATAGGGATTTCAACAGGCTATCTATTTTAGGCTATTAAGCGGCAAGGGCAGCTTTTGCACGCTCTGCAATTGCAGTAAATGCAGCCATATCCTGCACCGCTAGATCAGCGAGTACTTTTCGATCCATCTCAATAGATGCTTTTTTCAACCCATTAATAAAGCGGCTATAGGAAAGCCCACATTCTCTAGCTGCTGCGTTAATGCGAACGATCCAAAGATTTCGAAATTGACGTTTACGTTGGCGGCGATCCCGATAAGCGTATTGTCCCGCTTTAATAACTGCTTGATTTGCAACTCGAAAAACGTTTTTACGACGCCCTCGATATCCTTTGGCTTGGGCAATAATTTTTTTATGGCGTGCGTGGGCAGTAACGCCTCTTTTAACTCTAGGCATAGTAGTAAATTCCTTTTAAAATTTTTTAAAGATAGGGTAATAAACGAACTAAGCCATTTTGATCTGAGGCACTGCAGACTGCTTTATGGCGTAAATGACGTTTACGCTTAGCGCTTTTCTTAGTAAGAATATGATTGTGGAATGCTTGACCATGTTTAAATTTACCGCTACCAGTACGTTTAAATCGTTTTGCTGCTCCACGATTGGTTTTTAATTTAGGCATTTTGACTCCTTAATGTATTAGCTAAATAATTTTATAGTAGTAATTGGGCAAACCAATCTTCAGGCCCAAAATACTTATCGCTTAGGTGCAAGCACCATGAGCATTTGTCGCCCTTCTCGTTTTGGGCTTTGTTCAACTACACCATGTTCATCAAGATCACCTTGAATTCTTTCTAAAAGCTTAAAGCCAAGATCCTGATGCACCATTTCTCGACCACGGAATCGAAGACTAATTTTAACTTTATCTCCGTCGGTGAGAAATCGAATTAAACTACGCAGTTTAACTTGGTAATCTCCTTCTTCAGTGGTAGGTCGAAATTTAATCTCCTTAATCTGAATTTGTTTTTGTTTCTTTTTTGCAGCTTGGCGCTTTTTAGTTTCTTCAAAAAGAAATTTACCATAATTCATGATTCGGCATACTGGAGGTTCTGCTTGAGGAGCAATTTCTACTAAATCTTCCCCCTCCTCATCTGCAATTACCAGTGCCTCTTTAACAGAAACTACACCAATTTGTTCACCATCAATACCAATTAAGCGAATTTTAGGTGCAATAATTTCTTCATTGATACGATTTTTCTTCGAATTTGAGTTAACGTTTGAAATAATGTTTTAATCCTCCTCAGATATATCATAGCTAAAACGGGCAATTTGAGCTTTTAAGTACTCAGAAAAGCTATCTAAACTCATCGCCCCTAGATCCTTACCAGATCGGGTACGTACTGCAACTTGCTGCTCCGTTACTTCTTTATCCCCTACAATAAGTAAATAAGGTATTCTTTTTAAAGTATGTTCGCGAATTTTAAAACCGATCTTTTCATTTCTCAAGTCTAAAGTAGATCGAAATCCTTGTTTCTTTAATATTTGCTCAACTTGTTCTGCATAATCAGTTTGTCGATCTGTGATATTAATCACAACCACTTGTACTGGTGCTAACCAAGGTGGAAATTTACCAGCGAAATGCTCGATGAGAATCCCAAAAAAACGCTCTAACGATCCAAGTACTGCCCGATGAATCATAATCGGTCGTTGACGAGTACCATCTTCTGCAATATATTCCATCTCGAAGCGGTTAGGCAAATTAAAATCTAACTGTACGGTCGAGCATTGCCATTTACGTCCAATAGCATCTTCAATTTTAATATCAATTTTAGGACCATAAAATGCACCGCCCCCCTCATCGATTCCATAAGATAGTCCTTTTTTCTCCAATGCTGATCGCAGTGCTTGTGTCGCACGATCCCAAATTTCATCTGATCCTACTGAATTTTCTGGGCGAGTAGAGAGCTCAATTTCATACTGATTAAATCCAAATGTTTTTAACATATCTAAGGTAAAATCTAAAATAGCCAATACTTCAGACTCTATTTGCCCTTCTCGACAAAAAATATGTGCATCATCTTGGGTAAACCCTCGCACTCGCATTAATCCATGGAGTGCACCGGACATCTCATGACGGTAAACCGTACCTAATTCAGCCCAACGTAAAGGAAATTCTCGATAAGAGCGAAGCCGTCCTTTATAAATCAACACATGGAAAGGACAGTTCATGGGTTTTAGCTGATAGAACTGATTATCATCCTCCATGGGTTGATACATGGATTCTCGATAAAAACTAGTATGCCCTGAGATATGCCATAAATTCTCGTGTGCAATATGGGGTGTATACAAGGTCTCATATCCAGATGCTGCGTGGCGTTCTCGCCAAAGATCTTCAACAGTTCGGCGAATTCTAGCGCCCATAGGGTGCCAAAAAACAAGCCCGCCTCCTGCGTCTTCTTGGATAGAAAATAAATCTAATTCTGTACCAATTTTCCGATGATCCCGCTTTTCTGCCTCTTCAATCCGATGTAAATAGGTTTTTAATGCTTTTTTATCAGACCAAGCAGTGCCATAGATCCGTTGGAGCATTTCATTTCTAGCATCTCCTCGCCAGTAAGCACCAGAGACCTTGGTGAGTTTAAAGGCTTTTATCTTTGAAGTAGAGGGAACATGCGGTCCTCGACAAAGATCTGTAAAATCTCCCTGCTGATATAAAGAAAGCTCTTGATCTTCTGGGATAGATTCAATAATTTTTGCCTTATACTCTTCTCCAAGATCATGGAAAAAAGAAACTGCATCATTTCGGCTTTTTACTTGCCGATGAACTGAAATATCCTGATCGGATAGCACCTTCATCCGATCTTCAATAATTTGAAGATCCTCAAGAGTAAATCCTTTAGGATAAACAAAGTCATAGTAAAATCCATCTTCAATTACTGGCCCAATAGTGACTTGAGCTTCTGGATAGAGTTGTTTTACTGCTTGAGCAAGAAGATGGGCACAGGAATGACGAATAATTTCTAGCCCTTCTGGATCTCGGTCTGTAATAATGCTGAGGGCAATATCTTCCTTAATACAATAGGAAGTATCCACTAATCCTTTAGGAGTTTTGCCGCCAAGGGCTGCTTTTGCTAAATTTTCACTAATGTTAGTGGCGACATCATAAACAGTGACTGGGTGGTCAAATTGACGTTGACTACCGTCAGGTAAAGTAATTACAGGCATTCTTTAATAAATCCCGTCCATGGCTCATACTAAAAGCCCGTTGAACAAAAAATTATGGATATCCAATAGGTGGTAGGCGCGATTGGACTCGAACCAACGACCCCCACCATGTCAAGGTGATGCTCTAACCAGCTGAGCTACGCGCCTAAACTCTAGATTATATAATTTTGGATTAAATTCTGCAAATTATACGATAGGATGCTTAATATTTTCTTTAATTATTTTTTTAACCCATTGCTTCATCAAAATAATGTTGTTTTACTCGCTTAATTTTATCTCGTACTTGTGCCGCATGTTCAAATTCTAGATTTTGAGCATGAACGTACATCTGTTTTTCCAATTGCTTTAAATACTTTCCTAGCCTCTGTGGTGAAAGATCTGCATATTCAGCACTTTCTTCCATTATTTTAGCAATATTTTGATTATTATCTTTTTCTGCATAAATCCCATCAATAATTTCTCGTATCGATTTTTGTACGCCTCGAGGGGTAATATTATGGGCTTGATTAAACTCTGTTTGTTTTGCTCGCCGCCGTTTTGTTTCATCAATGGCTTTTCTCATTGCTCCAGTCACTTTATCCCCATAAAGAATTGCTTTACCATGAAGATTACGTGCAGATCTCCCAATGGTTTGAATTAAAGATCGCTCTGATCGTAAAAAACCTTCTTTATCTGCATCTAAAATTGCCACCAGAGAAACCTCTGGAATATCTAATCCTTCCCGCAATAAATTAATCCCTACTAAAACATCAAAAGCACCTAACCGTAAATCCCGGATAATTTCTACCCGCTCTACCGTACCAATATCTGAATGAAGATATCGCACCCTAACTCCATTCTGATCTAAGAAATGGGTTAAATGCTCGGCCATTTTTTTAGTCAGCACAGTTACCAGTATTCGTTCGTTGACTGCGGTTCTTTGATGAATTTCTGAGCATAAGTCATCTACTTGGGTATTGGCAGGCCGCACGTCAATTTCTGGATCTACTAACCCAGTAGGTCGTACCACTTGCTCCACAATGATTCTTGATTTTTGACCTTCATAAGATCCGGGGGTGGCAGAGACAAAAATAGTTTGAGGGGCTAAATTTTCCCACTCTTCAAATTTTAAAGGTCGGTTATCTAAGGCAGAAGGAAGTCGAAACCCATAATTGACTAAAGTTTGTTTACGAGAATGATCTCCCCGATACATAGCCCCTAGTTGAGGCACTGTTACATGGCTTTCATCAATAATTAATAAGGCATCTTGAGGAAGATAATCGAACAAGGTAGGAGGTGGATCGCCTTGGTTTCTTCCTGATAAAAAGCGAGAATAATTTTCAATTCCTGAACAATAACCTAATTCTAAAATCATCTCTAGATCATAACGGGTGCGTTGCTCTAATCGTTGAGCTTCTTCTGATTTTCCTGTTTGATAAAAAAATTCTAACTGCTGAGCAAGCTCCACTTTAATTGCTTCTACCGCTTGAAGCAGAATTTCTCGAGGGGTAGCGTAGTGGGTTTTAGGATAGATAGTAAATTCTGGAACAGAATCAAAAAGCTCTCCTGTTAGTGGATCAAAATAAATAAGCTGCTCAATTTCATCATCAAATAAGGTAATACGAATAGCATTCTCATCAGATTCAGCAGGATAAATATCAATAACTTCTCCCCGAACTCGGTACATTCCTCGCTGTAGCTCTCCTTCACTACGCCGATACTGTAACTCTGCTAAATGTCGTAGAATTTCCCTCTGATCAATAATTTCCCCTACTTTTAGAGAAAGAGTCATTTGCTGATAACGATCCTTATCTCCTAAGCCATAAATAGCAGACACACTTGCCACCACCACCGTATCGTTTCGTTCCAAAAAATTCTTAGTGGCTGCTAAACGCATTTGCTCGATATATTCATTAATAGCCGCATCTTTAGCAATATAAGTATCTGAGGCAGGCAT
This sequence comes from Candidatus Nitrosacidococcus sp. I8, assembly GCF_945836005.1. Lineage (NCBI taxonomy): Bacteria > Pseudomonadati > Pseudomonadota > Gammaproteobacteria > Chromatiales > Chromatiaceae > Candidatus Nitrosacidicoccus > Candidatus Nitrosacidicoccus urinae. The sequence goes on from NZ_OX241534.1 coordinate 1,048,169, forward strand.
ATAGGCCTCAGGCTGATAATAGTCATAATAGGAAACAAAATAACCTACCGCATTATGAGGAAAGAAATCTCGCATTTCACTATAGAGCTGAGCAGCTAGAGTTTTATTAGGAGCTAGGACAATGGTAGGTCGTTGGGTTTGGGCAATTACATTAGCCATGGTAAAAGTCTTACCTGAGCCCGTAACACCTAGTAGAATCTGGTGCTGCTCTCCCTGATTTAATCCTTGGACAAGGCTTTGAATGGCAGTGGGTTGATCCCCTGCTGGCTGATAATCACTTACCAGCTGAAATTGATGCTTCATTCTTTGAATATAGATACTTTCTGAAAAAATATAAATTGGTTATATTAAGCGTAAATAACCCCTTCATTCTATTTATTAGATAGGAATAACTTTTGAACATTCGCCTTGCCAAACGTACCGAAACCATTAAAACTTCCCCCACACTAGCTATTACAGCTCGTGCTAAAGCCATGAAAACAAAAGGTAAAGACATTATTAGTTTAGGTGCCGGTGAGCCAGATTTTGATACTCCAGAGCATATTAAACAGGCAGCGATTGAAGCCATTGAAAAGGGGTTTACTAAATATACTGCAGTCGATGGCATTCCCAGCTTAAAGCAAGCCATTGTTACTAAATTTGCTCGAGAAAATAACCTGCACTACCAGAATGATCAAATTTTAGTTTCAGTGGGCGGAAAGCAATGTTTTTATAACCTAACACAAGCCTTGCTTAACCCAGGAGATGAAGTGATTATCCCTGCCCCCTATTGGGTTTCCTATCCTGATATGGTAGCTCTTGCAGAAGCCACACCGGTCATTATTCCTGCTACTCAAGCCCAACAGTTTAAAATTACGCCAGAACAGCTAGAATCTGCCATTACCCCTCGTACTCGCTTATTTGTAATCAATAGCCCATCTAACCCTACTGGTGTAGCCTATAGCAAAGCAGAGTTCAAGGCATTAGGAGAAGTACTTGCTCGCCATCCTCAAGTATTTATTATTACCGATGATATCTATGAGCATATTTATTGGGGTCAAGACTCTTTTTGCAACATTGCCAATGCTTGCCCAGATCTTCATGAACGAATTTTAGTATTAAATGGGGTGTCTAAAGCTTATTCCATGACTGGCTGGAGAATTGGTTATATTGCAGGACCAGTACCTTTGATTAAAACCATGAAAACTATTCAATCTCAAAGCACTTCCAACCCCACCTCTATTTCCCAAGTAGCTGCTCAAGCCGCTCTTGAAGGGGATCAGGATTGCGTCAAAGCTATGTGTCAGCAGTTTAAAAAACGCCATGATTTTGTCCTAGCAAAACTCAATAGCATGCCTCATATGCAATGGACTCCTAGCGATGGAGCCTTTTATGCCTTTCCAAATGTGGAAGAAATCATCCGCTCCCGAAAGGATATTAAGGATGATATAGATCTGGCAGAAAAAATTTTAAATGAAGTAGAAGTTGCCTTAGTCCCCGGCTCTGCCTTTGGTGCACCTAATCATCTACGACTTTCTTTTGCCACTAGTATGGAGCAATTAGAACAAGCACTGGATAGGATTCATAGATTTTTAGAGTAGCTAGTTTCTAGCTACTCTTTAAATTACTGTCATAGTTTTTCTTGAAAATCTAAGGCAAAATCCTCCTCTCCTCGAGGGGCACTGTTGTAGAATTTTAACCCGATAGGTTTAATTTCTTGATAGCCCCTTTGCTTAATTTCTGCTAAATAAGCCCTATAGTTTTCTCTGTCTTCTGGTTCAGAATCAAAAATTACTTTAGATCCTTCATTTAAACTAATCAGGGCTTGTTCTTTCCAAGCATCATGCTCGAGGAGATGCCCACCTTTTGGTTCAATAAAACATTGATAGTAGAATGTTTCATTTAGAACATCATTGATAAAAAGTAAATAATCTGGACTAAACCTCCGTCCATCTTGAGGATTAAAGAGCCAGTAATCTAGCTCATTGCGGATAAGATAAATTTCAGCTCCTGCAAATTTATCCCGCAGCCCATTAATTTGACCTGCAACGTATTTTACAAATCGCTTTTCTTCACTGGTGCCATAATTCTCGCTATAGGCGTACCAATCAGCTTTGCTTATTTCATATTGAAGCTCAGGATTTTCATGATCGCTTTGAGCTTTTGCTCGCTCATCGGAGCTAATATAGATTTTCTCTCCTGTAATGGGATCTTCTGTTGGAAAAGAAGTTAAATAAATAGATTTTTCTTGGCTAAAAATATGGGAAAGTGGCACAGGGCGAAATACTTTACTGCCTATAACCTGTGGCATATTCAAATCAATAGCTTTTCTTATTTCAGGTAAAATCATCCCTCTTAATAGCTGGAGTTTCTCCCTAGGGTTAAGATTTTCAATTTCTTTACCTTTTTCATAGCTATATTGAATTTCATACAAAGGTAAATACTGATAAATTAAAGTATCTATCGTTTCTATCCCAATAATATGTTTTTTAAGATTACTAATTCTAAAAAAGTTACCTTCAGCAGAAATTAAAGCTGTGCGGATAATAGGTAAAGAGAAGTATTCTTCTGTAATAGAAATTTTAGTTTGCCTTGTTTCAGCGATAATTTGATTTTGCGCATAATCAGAAAGCCCTGCAGATTTAAGCCGATAAGCACCTGCTTTAATCACTTGCTTGAAGGTAGTATCGATTTCAGAGTCTTGAGTTTTAGTTCGCTGTACTGCACGATTTACTAACACAAATCCTTTTTGGTAGGTATTGCTTTGCTTAAAGCTATCCTTTAAGTGAATAGTTTTTTCTTCCACGCCTTCATGAATAATTCCTTCACCGAGCAGTTCTTTTTGAAGATTTTCAAGAAAGATACCCGTTTTTACAAAGTGATAAAACAGGGTTTCTAAAATTCTCCCCCGATCATGAGGGTTATTATCAAACTTTCTTTGGAATTTACTTTGGGCAAAAAGGCGATTAGATCCTTGTAAAATACCCCCTTTATTTTTTAAATAAGTCTTAGGAAGCTCAAAAGGATAATATCTTGCTCCTCGACCAATCAACTGAATATCTTGGAGGGATACTTGCTTAGAATCGGAAATATCAAAATGGACAATATCGTAAAGGCTCAGTACATCCCAACCCTCATTTAAGGCATTGACAGAAAAAATAGCACGTATGGTATTACGATCACTATCTAGTCTAAGTAATTGCTCTGGGTTTTCTTTTTTTTGGCTGTTATAAATCAGGGTATGATCATGGGCAAATCGATGACGAATTTCAGACGTAAATCTGTTTAGCCCGTTCCAATCGCCTGCTGAAATTAATCCATTTTGTTTATTCTCTAGCCATGCGAACATCTGAGTAATGATTCTATGCTCACCACCTTGATTACCTTGTGCTAAGGTTTGTAAATGTTTTAAATCTTGAGGTTGTAATGAGCTGATGACTTGATCAAAAAACGCTCGATCAGCTTCGCTTTGCGAAATACTAGAAGATTTAATCAATACCACAGGCTGAATAGAAAATCCCATCTCTCTTTCAGCAAAGAGCCTACGGTACTCACTTAAGGCGACCGCATTAACAATTAACAGCCGTTTTTGATCTTCAATGTGGGTTTCAGGATTGTAGAGAAATTTAACTTCTTTGCTATAACCTGCTTTGTTAAAAGCGAGAAAATCGTAACGATAAATAATCTTATCTTGATATTTCTCTCGAATAGCTAGATGAGCTAGATCCACCGTAGCAGTAAATTCTAGGAGTTTATTTTCTTGGTGAGCATGTACCGCACCCATCACCACCGATTCCCAATTATTGGCTTCTTCTTGCTCGGTTTTCTTTTTACTTCGGGTATCTACATTTAAACGATGGGCTTCATCGGCAATAATGACTACCTTTTTTTCTTTAAAAGATTGAGCAGTTAGCTCATTTTCTCGATCTTCTCTTAATCTACTATAAAGTGCTTGGGTACTGAAAAAAAGAAAATGAATGCTATTGTGGTTAGCTTGATCAATATTCTTTGTGTCAATGATAGAAACCGCTTTTCCATCAATTTTTATTCCTTTAGGGTTAAACAGATATTTATCAAACTTATAATCAGTAAAATTTTTACAAGCCTGATTTAAAATTTGGATCTGATGAACTAAAAACAGAAAATAGCGATAGCCTTGTTGGTATAAAAACAAGACAATCGCTGCCATTACCAAAGTTTTCCCTGCCCCAGTTGCCATATTAAAAAGCACATGTTTGGCTTTTTCTGGCTCATATTTATAGAGCTAAATAAAATGCTTAAGCGCAGTGATTTGATAATCACGTAAAGGCTTTGTAGGATTTAAATTATCTGTAATCTCAAGAGGGATTTCATAATCTTTTGCCCAACACTGATATTCAGGATTATTTTCTATTTTTCTAAATAGAAAATGCTCAAGAGTTTCTTTGATTTTATGAGTCTTTCTTGCCATAAAATCTATTGGTTAGGGCTTTTTCTGTATCGCTGACCTGATGGCGAGTGTCTTCCATATCTTCATAATTGAGATAAAGCTGATTTTCATCTAATATCTCAATGAGTTTTTGTTTTCGTTCTTCTAAAGTTAAATTGCGGAAATTTTCATCTTTTTCAAATTCTTTACGATCAAACCAAAACTTTAAAAATCCATTATTTCGTAAATCTGTATAGAGGGTTTCTAGCTTACTTAAAGAATCTGCCGCATTAATTTGATCAATATATTCTTGATTATATTTTTTAAGCTCAAAGTAAACGAAAGATCCTCCCCCTTGCCAGTCTACATTTTTACTTATCCCACCCTGTTCCCCATCAATTACTTTTTTTAACCGCTCCTTGGTAATTTCCTCGATATAATCCATTTGCTCAATCCCAATCCAACGTCTACCCATTTTGTGAGCAACGGCTGTGGTTGTTCCTGCTCCTAAAAAAAAATCCAAAACAAGGTCATCTTTTTCAGTAATGGCTCTAATAAAGAAAGCTATAATACTTTCGGGTTTTGCATTTGAAAAAGAAATTCTTAATTTTTTTAAGTGTGAATTAGAATCTTCATTTGTACCTACTCCAATAGATTTGGATAAGTAAACATCATCAATATATTTTTCAGGAGTCATAAGTTTAGCATCAGAACGTTGAAACCTCACTGAAAACCTATTTGTCTTTACTAAAAAATAAGTACCACTTTCAATCTCGGAATTAAGTGTATCTTGTGCCCATTTAAATTCTCCAGAGAGTGTAACTGTTTGCTTATTTACACCATCTTTTATGGTAAAGTCATTCATTATTTCAACACGATCTGGTTTACCCTGTCTTATCTCTCCATCTGGTATATTAAATTTAATTACACCAGCAGGAAATGTAAGCGGTTTATTTCTATTACCAGTATTTAAGAGAGGAGCATCATCATTCTCAGTTAGTTTTCCAGTATAGTTTTTTGATTTGTCTATTTGCTTTTCAAAAGCAATAATATATTCAACTGATGCTCTTGATTTTTTTGACAAAGAATCCGGATTATCCGTGTTTTTCCATATAAATGTTTCAACAAAATTATCCCTACCAAAAATCTCATTCATTAATATTTTAAGATACGCAAAACCATCTTCGCTAATATGAATAAGGATTACTCCATCACTATTTAATAAATCTCTAGCAATTTCTAAACGATTTTTTATAAAAACAAGCCATGAACTTAATTTAAAATTTGTATTATATTTAAAGGAATCTAATGGCTTCGTTGAATAAAAAAAATAGGGCGGATCAATATAAATTAGCTTTACCTTACCAGCCAATCTATTTTTTAAAGTATGCAGAGCTAAAAGATTATTTCCTTTAATGAGTAAGTTTTGTTTTAACTCTCCTTGTTCATCAAAAAACTCAAACTCACTATCTGCTTCTAGTTTTTGCTCACCTGATTGATCAATAGTACGAAAATCAGTAAGTACTTTAGGTTCAAATAAGGTAGTGATATCCTCTTCATCTATTTTTTGATGCAAAAAACGCTCTTCACGGCCTAAATCTTCCTTACTCATCCCTGCTTCAAGTACGGTATCTTTAAAAGGAAAGTTCAGTACAACTTCCGTATCGTTGCTAATAAAGCCTCCTTTACTGTTACTAAATAACCCTATTTTGTTGCTATATTCTGTATATCTTCCTTTACTATCACTCATGGATTCTCAAAGTATAGTTATAGAGGATAAAACACATCATCTAATATTTGTTCTATTGTCCAGTTTGTTTGTTCAAAATGAGTAGGAAAGATTTCTGCATCCAAATTAGTTTCAATAGACGCTTGCAATACTCCACTTTCGTAAGCCTCTATAATGGTTTCGTTTATTTTAGGTTTTAAACTGGGATTTTCTCTAAGTAACCTACTAATCCTTAGTCTTTGATCTTTAATAGTACTTTTCCAGCTATTACTTCGATGTTCTGGTTGATACTGCCATTTAAGAAGATGAGCAATTAATACAATAAATCTATTTTTAAGTTCTCGCCATTCGCTTTTTCCCATATCTTCGACTTCTTCAATGAGGGCAGCTAGATCAATTTCATTAAATCGTTGTTGTCTTAGTAATTGAGCTGTTTCTTGGGTCCAGCCATAAAAATCGGATTCGTAGGTACTCATAGTTTCATTCTCTGATCATGACACTCTGATCATGACATCTCATTTAAAAATCACCATCTCCGCCATCACCACCCATATCAGCACCATTCATATCAGCACCATTCATATCAGCACCATTCATATCAGCACCATTCATATCATTGCCGTTGTCTGGATATTGCCCATTATCAGGGTACTGTCCATTGCCTGGATAGTAACCATAATAGTATGGGTAGTATGGATAGTAATACGGAAAGCTATCAAAGTAACCACCAGAAAACCCAAACCAATATGGGTAACTATACATTTCTGAAGTAGGAATGCTAGTTTGAGTATAAGCACAGGTGGAGAGAAGCAGATCTAGACTTACAATGATAAATAACGTTTTATGTTTTATCATAAAAACACCTTATTAATTGTCATTCTCTATCTTTTAAAGGATAGATCACTAGTTTAATAGTGTGGGTAATAAAAATGAGGGTACACAATATAGCTATGATGGTGCTGCATAAAAGAGGCAGCACCAAAAACAGTAATAAGAGATTTTAATGAATGGTATGGGTTGCTTGTTCCAATAAGTGATTTAATTTCTCAATGGGATTTTTACTGCCTAAATTAAATTTATTAAGTCTTAAAAACCGATAACCATACCCTTCTAAAATTTTCTGGCGGTAAATATCCGCTTCTTTAAGGTAGCTACCATAATTCACCTTATTCACTTCCTCTCGATGAATAAAGTGTTCTTTAAACCCATCATACTCAATCACTAGTTTTTGTTTACCCAAGGTGAGCAGAAAATCTACGGTGTATTTAGGATGTTGATAGTTATGATCTAGGGCTTTTAAATACTGACCAATCGGAAACTGGGGGATCAGATCTACGGAGTCTTTATGTGCTTTATAAAAAGCTGTGCTATAAAAATATTCCTGTACTAGGGTTTCCATAGGGGATTTTTTATCGGTACCACCTAGGTGATAGTTGCTAGTTTTTAAAATATTTTGGTAGTGAAGTAAGGCAATTTTCACCTCTCCCCAGTAATTCTCGATAGGTTTACTTAAAACAAAATGAATGGTTTCTTTCCCTCGACTAAACCCAACATTAAGTCGTTGTTCCCTAGTACCAAATTCTTTACCTCCTTGGCGAGATTCTGCCATGGATTTTGGAAATACACCCCAATGTTTATCGTTTTCAAGGGTAGCTACCATGCTATAAAAGATATAATCCCGCTCTTCTCCTTGGCAGGTATCAAAGGTCATGATTTTTAGTTTTCGCTCCGTAAGCCAATCCATGATAGGAGACTCATGAGCTTTATTCACCAGCAATGTAACTTGCTCACCGTGAGGGGAGATAATCCCTACAGTGCCTTGATAGTTTTGTTCCTTGAGCTTTACCAACTCATCAAAGATAAAAGCAGCTTCTGCTGTATTAGTAAGCTGATATTTATTGAGTACAGGCTCTACTTGGGTAAATTTGATGACTTCGCCAATAGGTAATGCTCTGACTTTCATACATTGAAGCCGGTCATTATAAAAGTATTTATTAGAGTAACTAATAATCTCTAGATAACAGCGAAAATGCTTTTTCAGCATCACTTGATAGTTGGTAATAAAGTGACAAAAATCTAAAATGGATTTTTTAATATCAAAATTACTAATTTTCTCTAGGTAAACTTGTTGCATATCCCCTGATTGATGACCAATAGCTGCTTTAAAAGCATTGGTAATATTGCTTTTATATTTATGGTTGGTATCTGTGCTGGCATTACCTGCTTTCACGTTACTAAATTGCTTTTCATCCCCAAGGACCACAATTTTCTTTCCTCGAATTAGAGCAGGTAAGGCTTGGGCAATACTCACTTGGGAGGCTTCATCAATAATCACTAGATCAAATAAATCCTTTTCTAAAGGGATATAAGCAGCGTAGTCTCGAACACCTGCCAAAATACAAGGAAATGCCTGTTTCAGTCCTTGGAATAAGGGTTTGGGGAATTTTTGTTTTTTCTTAAGGATGGATTTAATGGTTCTTACATCTGATCTGTAGTTATCTACATAAGTAACAATTCGATCATCTAGAATGTGCCCCATTTTGGTTGCATTTAATTGATAAAGATCCTTTAGCGTATGGGAAAAATTATCCATGGTGAGGGTTTCAAAATAGGCAGTAAGGTTTTGTGCTGATATTTTGGTAGCTAAATAATCTGTTAGGGATGCCTCATCCATTTGCAGGAATCTAGAGTCTATCTTATCCATTTGAGCTAACCCTTGGGATAAATTTAACCGATCGGCTACTTCTGGATAATGCTCAATAAATTGAGTAATGGTAGCTTGATGAGTGAGAATCTCCCCAAAGCTATGGGTGTCTGCTTTAAGTCGGCAAAGTTTTTTTAGCACTTCTTTAGGTTGGGTTAAACAATGGTTTAAATCAAATTTCTGGAATGCTGACTCATCTAGCATCAGTTGTTCAAACCCTAATTGCCACTCTATTTTTTGTGTTTGATGAGTTTGAATAAAGTAGAGTATATCGGCAAAATCTTGGAGTTTTTCTAGCTGTTTTTCAGGATTAACTAAATTAAAGTAAGGCAGTTTTCTTCTTGACTCCCTTGTTAAATTACTAATTTGCTTTTTCTTGCCTAGAAATCCAAACAATCCACTTTCGAGCTCAGAGAGCTGATTGACAAAATCAATAAAAGAATTACTCATTTCATCAATCTCTTGGGAATGGTTTATGGCTTGTTCGATAAGATCCGTAAAGTTTGTAATATTAGGATTAAATTGTCTTATAGCAGCAGCTTGTTGCCGAGCTTGGTTAAATTGTTGAGCAGCCGCTAGAAAATCAGTGATATTCTGGATACTAGTTAAACTCTTTACTCCCCCATACTGGGTAGTAGATAGGGTATGAGCTATGTCACTTATATTGATATTTTCTAAGTTTTTTTGCAGGCTATTTTGTAAAGCAGAATCTAATTTCTGGTAAGCATTCAAAAATTCCTTAGTTTTTTCATATGAAAAATCCTGATCTATGCTTTGAGCAATAGGATCAATTGTTTCAATAGCTTGATTAAGGGATATAGCTAGATTGATAAGGAGTTCCTGATTATCTACTATAGGCAATAGATAAAGAGCAGGATTATTTTTACTGGCTAAAATAGCTTGGTGAGCTGCTTTAAGATCGGTGGCAAGATTTTCATTAATTTCATCACACCAATGAATATCTTGGTATTTCTCCTCAGCTAACACTACCGCTTTGACTTGAGCAAGATCAATACTTTATCCTGCTTAAATAGTTTGTTTCAGGATAGATTTTGCCCAAGTTAGGGTTGCCTCCTCCCTATGGGTGAACTCTGTTTCTTGACTACGAAAAGTCTGCAGTTGAGTACGCAATATCTCTATGGATTGGGATTGCAGGATTTTAGCTAAGTTTTTACTGGTTTTACCTAAACGAAGAATGGGATTTTGAAATACCCCATCATGGGTATTTTTTAGGGTATCGGTGATTTTATCTTGCACTACATCTAAGGCTTCTTCCTTATCAGAAAGCACCAATACAGACTGATTTTCTAATAGTGCCTTACAGATAATTGCCGTAATGGTATAGCTTTTTCCGGTACCGGGTGGTCCTTCTACAATTGTTACTCGGCAATCTGGTTTTTGTAACGCAATGAGAGCTTGTTTTTGTTCCTCGTTAAGGGCAATGGGACTATTAATAATGAGCTTATCTTGGGTAGTTCTTTTCTGCCATTCTTGATTTACTTCTTCAATGACATTAGCTGGGTTCTTGGTAATAAATGAGCCAATCAGATCTGTAAAAGATTCAGTAAGCAATCCCTCGTTATTAATAATTTCTTCATAGTCATTGAGGAGTGCTTCATCGGCTTTATCAAATAAAAAGAGCTGTAAATGGTTAGAGATACTTACGTTTACAGTATTTTTAATCTTTTGAATTGCTAGATTTGATAGTTCAATCGTTTGGTTAATCCCAAGTGTTTCTCTGCACTGGTTAATCACATCTTCTAATTGAGGTAAAAGATTCTGCTCTTCTTCAACGTAGATAATCCGATTAAAGCATCCTGCTACGCTTTCTTTACGATTGGTAAGTTCATTATATTTTTGAACAATAAACTCAATAGCTTTAATATTGACAAATACTAGGCTATCAAAAGTAATCTCAAGCGTGCTTTTTTCTCGTGCCACGGAAATAGGGGTATAAAATAACGGAAAAGAATAGTCTTCAATGCCAATTTCCCCAAAATAAAGATAAAGCTCGGTTTTATCCAACATATCTTTATTGCGATTAAGCTGGAGGATTTCACTGTAGGCATCTCTAGGAATGATCTCTAGGGATTCGTCTAAAATCTCTTGAATAGACTGAGTATTGAAAAGGCTGCCTAAAGCAGTAGAGAGATCACTTAGATCGCTCCTGTCTACCTGTAGATTCTCATATAGAATATAAAATGCTTCACGGTCTATTGCTTTAAAAAACGCCTCTAGAATATTGGGTAAGATCTCTTCGGCAAGATGATAGATTTTATCGGTAATATCGGTGTTTAATTGTTCAAGGTTATCTTTTTTACTTGATTGCTTAAGCAAAGATTCCACAAAATCGGCAAGTTTAGCCCTGATGAGGTCTGTAGTAGTTTCATAAAAACGAGAAAAATCTTCTGAACTATCCCATTTCGTTTCATAAGCTCCCATTACTATTGTTTTTATTAACCCCTGAAGTGTTTTGTCTTCTATCTGAATAGTAGAGCTATTCGTTTGAGCTTTAGCTAAATATTGTTCAGGTTGAATTTTTATGCTTTGAGGAAATCCTGCAATAAAATTTTTATACAGAATCTTATAAAGATCTGGGTAAGGATCCAGATAAAGTCCAATGGTGTGGCCTTTATTGACTCGAGTAGTTAAATTTCGTTTCGGTTGCTGGCGTTTCTTGAAATCGGTTTCCAAGAAATCCATAAAATATTTTGCTACATCGGTAATAAAACTAGGGCTAACAATATTAGCTTCCTGATCCATATTGGCGTACTCCCATATTTGATAAGTGATTTAATTTGCTAGTTATAAATTTTTATTAATATTAACAAATCAAAGAGATATATGAATCATGGGCAGTATAAAAAAGCCCCATTGTTAATAAACAATGGGGCAATTAAGTTTTTTAGGTCTTAAACAACTAGGATCAATAAATCCTAGCCTCTAGAGGGGCTAAAGAGAAAAAACGAGATTAAAAATCCTGCACTACTACTTGCTCCCACTGATATACTTTGCCATTAGCGTGCAGTACTTGATCGGATTTAAGCTCTGCATCAATATAGTTTCTATCCACTTCGATCCCAAGCATCTCTAGTAATACAAACTTATTGGCTATTCCGTTTAAATAGCCATTATCAGAACGTAAGGATTCTATATAACCGCACAGATTAGTATTGTGAGAAACAATAAAATAAGGGATTAAATACTGCTGAGGACCACCATAAAGCATCCCATGTCCTTGCCCAATTAACTCTCCATGATCAGAGGCAAAGAATAAACTGTAGCGATAGGGTTGGGTATCCAATATATCTACTATTTCTTTAATAACCCTATCTGTTTTATGCACTGACCAATCATACTCATCAGCATTAGGTAGAGATTTTCTATCTATCGAATCATATTTATCCCCATAGGGGATATGGCTACCTATCATATGAAGTACAATGAATTTTTTATGATGACTGTTATCTGCAAGTGCCTTGTTCAATAAGGAAGGTAATTTATTATCTTGAAACTCTGTAAATTCGATAATTTGGCTAGATTGAGCAAGAAATCCATAGCGGGTATCGTGTAATCCCTCTAATTGTTGCGATGATAACCAGTAGGTTTGGTAGCCACTATCATTGGCAACATCGATCACTGATTTTTCTTTAAATAAAGGCAAGGCATTTTCTGGGGTGTGAAATGATAAGGTCATGGCAACAGAATCCCGAGTCATAGGAGCAGAAGAATGAACTTTATCAATGATGCCGCTTTATTATGCTTTGCCATCTTTAAAAGATAAGGCGTAGTATTTGTATCATAGCCATATAAGCTATAGTGGGTAGCTACCGAACTTTCTCCTTGAATAAAAACCACGATATCACTATGCTGGAATTTAAAACTTTATGTGTAGGGGTTTTATATTTTGCAGTCGTTAAATAACTGGTCACTAAAACCGATAAATCCCCAAAGACTAAATTATTGTATTGATAATAAAAGTTTCCAAATGCTTCAGGGTAAATTTTTATGCTATGTAAGAATTGATGATTATGTTTTACTTCGTAGTAAAGCATATTCCCTGTATAGAAAAGAGCTGAAATTAAGCACACTCTTTTTATGATCTATGATCTATGATCTATGATCTATGATCTATGATCTATGATCTGTAGCTAATTTGAAATAATTAGCAATCCATATATAGATAGTAAATGAAATAATAGCCCAAAAAGCCAGTGGTAACAGGGTTGAGATCATAGAAAATATTTCTCCGCTGTTAGTATCGGCTAAGGATTTTAGTACGGAAATACTAATACGCTCATCAAATTGAGCTCGATAACCTATTTCCAGCGCAACAATAAACGTTAGTAGATAGTGGATAAATTGCCCCAATTTTCCTAAATAGGAACAGAGAATAAAAATACTCACTAGTAAAAAACTTAATAAGTTACACTATTTTTGTGTATATAGAAAAATAGGTAATATTTAATTAAAAACTTAGGCAGGAAAAATTAAGATACAAACAAAAAAACCACCCTAAGAAGGTGGTTTATTGAGTGGTAAGAATCTTTGTAGTTCTTATATGGCTCCCCGGGACGGGCTCGAACCGCCGACCTAGTGGTTAACAGCCACCCGCTCTACCGACTGAGCTACCGGGGAATATCCAAGCTATTTTAAGAGGGGTTGTCCTTTTCGTCAACCACTCTTGGCAGAATAATATTTATTTTTGGTTAATTATTCATCATGAATATAGGCAGCTGCATAATCTTCCATGGCTGCTTGTACTACTTGGAAGGCGTGAGTACGACCGTAAGTTTTACCTAGAGTCACTGGAGAGAGCTGATCAGGTACCATTTTATAAGTGGCAAAATAATGGCGAAGTCGCTCTACATAAATAGGAGGTAAGTCTGTAACATCTTTTACAGAATCTAAGGCACTATCCCCTTTTAATACGGCAATCATTTTATCATCTACCTCTCCCCTATCAATAGTTTGAATCCCACCGATGACTCGAGCATCTAACAGAATATCTGAACGATTCACAGGTCGTTCAGTTATCACACAAATATCCAATGGGTCTCCATCTCCTCGATCTGCCCCATCACATAAGCTTGCTACTTTATCTGCTGAGTAAGTACGAGGAATTAAGCCATAGAGACTGGGAGGTAACGAAGAACCATGTTGTGGACGATCTACCCGTAGGCATCCCGTAGCCTTATCTAATTCATACTTAATAGGATCAAAAGGAGTAATTTCGATATAAGCGTGGACAAACTCTGGGGGATTAGCCCCTGTCTCTGCTCCATGCCAAGGGTGAAGACGATATTTGGGGAAATCTCGGGTAGCGGTCATCATTACTCCTAGTTATTTTTTGGTTATTTCAATATAAGTAAATAGTATATTCTAATTTTTTTATGTGTTATTCACATAGGTAGGCACCCAACCACCGGGAAGTGATAAATCCATGCCATCTGCACGAGTAGAGGCTCTGCCAGATAGTGCTAAAATCTCTCCTTGATAAGCCCATACTCGGAGATCCACCCATAAATCCATAGGCTTTCCATTTTTATCACTCAGCTGGCTTTTTGGCGTTTTCTTTTGAGCGACATAACCTCGATGATCTTTCAGCAAGCGACGCAGACGAGAGCGCCCTACTTGGCGATTATCAAGTAATCCTTGAGCCGCAAACCCTTGGGCAGGTTTAAAAATAAATTCCTCTTTTCGCTCTGCAATGAGATCTAAATTTTCTTCTCGTAAAATATGTGTCTCTGGAATATGGGTATTTAATATTTTTCGCTCATCAGGGCTAATTCCTAGTTTTTCATCCCAATCAGGTAAAGAAAGTGGTTCTAATAGTCCTTTGTAACTTCGAGTGCCATAAGTAAAAGGGTTAGGAGCAATATAACAGGATTGATCAGCGAGATAAGCGGTACGAATACTTGAGAAGCTCTCTGTTTTCCAGAGAAAATCTGTCGTGCGGTTAATAATAAATATTACCGGTTTATCTTGCCATAACAATTGCCCATTGCGATAGCTGGTTTCTTCAGGGCTACCTATCGCAGTTTCATAGCCTTGGTCTTGGAGAAGTTTTTGTAATAAATACAGCTCTTCTTTGAATTTACTATGCTGAAGAATTTCAGCTTGTTCTAGTATTAGGAATACTCCTTGAGGTTGAGTTTTAAAAAAATGATGAAGCTCTTGCTCAATGCAGGCAAGGATTTTATCTTTTAACCGAGTAAAAGATAGAGCTGATTTAATACCTACCGCTTGATCTGGGTGAAAAGCTAAATGATATTGCTCATTGATAATTCCTGCATAAAATAATCCTGATCCATTGTCATTAAACTCAATGATTTGAGGTTTCTCACCGGGAGGAATATGAAAATCCCACGCACTGAAAAAACAAGATTCTAATCGCCTGTGTTGAGCAATTTCTGGCATGGTTTGGGTAACTCCAGCCTGCCAGCTTGGTCGAGTGGTGACTTGCTCAAATACCTTAACAACCGTTTTAATTTCTTCAAATGCTTGCCAAGAGATAATTTGGGCTTCAGAAACGACAGAGAAATCATCAGGAACAGAAGGCATTCCTGCTGCTTTAAGGGCTATGAAAAACTGATCTATAGCGGTAGGCATCTAGGTTGTTGCTTGCTGGATAATATTCACTGCTTCTTCTGTTTTATCTACGATCTGTAGCACCTCAATATCTTTAGGGCTAATAGTCCCTTCTTTTACCATGGTCTCATGGGCAAAATGAATCAAATGCTGCCAAAAAGCCTTATCCATCGCAATCACAGGGAATTGTTCTAACTTTCCTGTTTGAATCAGGGTAGTAATTTCGAATACTTCATTCAAGGTACCAAATCCACCGGGCATAATGATAAAAGCAGTAGAGTATTTTACCAGCATTAATTTACGGACAAAAAAATGCTCAAACTCAATAAATTTATCAAGATAAGGATTAGGGCTTTGTTCATGACCTTCAGGTAAGAGGATATTACATCCCAAGCTTAAACCCCCAGATTCTTTTGCGCCCCGATTAGCCGCTTCCATCACTCCGGGACCTCCTCCGGTAATAACTCCATAACCTGCGGTGGCTAATGCTTTACCAAGTTCTCTTGCTAATTGGTAATAACGATGCCCTTCTGCAAAACGAGCCGAACCAAATACAGTTACACAGGGTTGGCGTAAATCTTTAAAACTCTCAAAACCACGTAGAAACTCTAAAAAATAAATCACCGCATTTTCAAGATCTGAATGACTATGGCAATGCCTGCCTGAGAAAAATTTCTTTTCTGATCCAGCCACTTTTTCAAGCAAGGAAGAATATGCAGCGTTAATTACATCACTTTTCATAGGAAATTTTTAACATAACTTTGAAGTACCTTTTACAATAAATAGCTAAGCACTATCATACCGTAGCCCATAGAGATTTATTAGAGTTTAAGAAAATCCTTTAGCTAGTTAAACAAAATAACCATCTTAATTTTAATATTCATCATGATGAATGCACTACACTAAACGATCTCTGGCTTAGTGTGTGCTTTGATTAACCCGGCGTGAAACTGCCTCTGCACTCTCAACCCGTTCTGAATAACGATCAGTAAGATAAGTGGTACGACTACGTATAAGCCAAATGAACTTCACTAATTCCTCACATACATCGACAATGCGTAGATACAGCGGTGATGGTTTCATGCGACCTGCGT
Source organism: Candidatus Nitrosacidococcus sp. I8 (assembly GCF_945836005.1). Taxonomy (NCBI): domain Bacteria; kingdom Pseudomonadati; phylum Pseudomonadota; class Gammaproteobacteria; order Chromatiales; family Chromatiaceae; genus Candidatus Nitrosacidicoccus; species Candidatus Nitrosacidicoccus urinae. Next base: position 1,064,674 of record NZ_OX241534.1, read on the forward strand.
CGTCGAACTCCACAAATGCTTTAGGTACCGAAGACTGGTTAGGAATAGTGATCATTCGCATCCAACGACCAAGAATCCGTAATTGGTTGACTGCGTTGAAGCTCTGACTACCACCGGATACTTCCATAACAGCAAGTGTTTTGCCCTGAGTGGGGCGAACACCACCCAATGCTAATGGTATCCAATCAATTTGAGTTTTCATAACGCCAGTCATAGCACCATGGCGTTCTGGGGTTACCCACATCATACCATCCGACCATTCGACTAAACTACGTAACTCTCTGACTTTGGGATGATCAGATTCTGCATCATCTGGTAGTGGTAACCCAGAAGGATTGAAGGTACGTACATCACACCCATACCAACGCAGTAGTTTACTAGCTTCCTCTGAAGCCAAACGAGAATAGGAGCGTTTTCTAAGAGAACCATAGAGTACAAGGATTTTTGGGGGATGGCGAGATGCTCCCGGTGCAATTAATCTATCGATATCAATCGGATGTAATTGCTTCGGATCGATATTAGGAAGACTGTCAATGGTAGTAATATCGCTCATTGTTTATCTTGCTTTAGCGTAATACATAATTTTATTCTTTATTGGTTTTACTGGAGATTTCAATCATCTATTCGAGTCTGCAGTAAATTAGCGATTCTATAAATAACCTTATTTCTCATCTTGGGTTTCGAGACAACTACACTGCGGAACCATAAATGACTCACAGATCTCCGGATGATTCGCACAACAATCATGCACAAGAAACTGTATCGTCTCGTTCATGTGCTTCAAATTTGCATGATAGATAATTGATCGACTCCGTCGCTGCGAAACTACCCAACCTGATCGCAAAAGTACTGAAAGATGAGCAGACATTGTATTATGTGGTACGGATAATCGGCGTGCGATCTCACCGGCGGCAAGCCCTTGAGGCTCTTCACGCACAAGAAGACGGAGTGCTTTCAAGCGAGTTTCTTGTGAGAGGGCAGCAAAACTATCAATAGCATTATATATGTCCATATGTCATATATTATTGACATAATACATATATGTCAATTTTTGTGACGCCTGGTCAGTCATTAGATTGAGATCAAGCGTTCCAAAGAATGATAAAAGATGCCAAAATGCTTAAAGCAGACCATTATTAATGTTTGATTTAACACCAGCATGATTATGGCAGGTGCCTCAGAGGTGAGGACCTATGGTACTGCAGTTAAAGTAATTGATGTGCTTTGAATATTGTCTCTCTAGCATCTAAACTTATGGATTTAATCTCCAAACTCATTGCCATCATAGAAATTGTCATTCTTCTTAGTATTCCGATTATTCTTATTTTTTTGGTTAGACAACGAATGGAAGATAAGAAAAAAGAAACCTTTGAGGATCGGGACTGGTAAAGGTACGGTAACACTTTATCCTAAATAGGATTTAGACTAAATAGAGTATTTTAGCAATGAACCAAATATTAGTTATTTTACAACTTCTTGCCATATCCCTTTGTGTTCTCCCGTTTGATAATACTCCGGGTATCCACTTAGGTTTATATTTATAAAGTAATTCTCTATATCTATGAAAATATTATAACTAACATGATTACAAATCTGTTTAAAGTATTTTTACTGGCTACTTGGACTATTGGGATAGCTGTCATTCTTCTGTTTAGTCTTAAATTGTCTGAAGGGTACTTGATATACACTTCAGATGCACCCTATATTCATATGTCGGTAGCAAATAATATTTTGCACGGTAGTTATGGAATCAATTCAGGTGAGTTCTCCTCTCCTTCATCTTCTATCTTATGGCCTTGGTTACTTACTATTCCTGAAGTTATAGGATTAGGAACATATTACCCTTTAGTATTAAATTTAATTTTTACAGCAATCACCCTCATTATTGCCAGTAATTTTATTGTTAAGGAAAATATTATCCAAAATACATCTATTATTACGCAAATGGCAATCAGTATATTACTGATTATATGCACCAGTAGTCTGGCACTACCTTTTACTGGCATGGAGCATTCATTACATGTTTTATTGACCGTGGCAATTTTCACTGGTTTAGTAAGCGTATCAAATGATAAATCTTGTTGGTATCTTATTCCTGCTATCATCTTAGTACCTCTAATTCGCTTTGAAGGTTATGCATTATCAGGTACTGCTATTTTATATTTGTTTTTTACTAATCGTAGAAAAGAGGCGATGATTGCTGGAGGTCTAGTATTTACTGCAACTCTTGTATACGCTATTTACATGGTCACTAAAGATCTGCCCATCTTGCCAAGTTCTGTTTTATATAAATCTGAAGCAATAACCGCTCTAGCAGAAAATGCTAAAAATAGCCACTCTATCATTGCTCAATTTAAAGAAAATATTGCTACTATAAAAGGCAATTTTTTCCTAATTACAATAGGATTATTATTTGCTTACTCTTTCTTAATGTGGAAAGATTACAGGAATCGTTCCCTAATGTGTATTGCAGTAGCTATGACTATTACTGCTCATCTGTTTTTAGGTCAAATTATTTGGTCCTCCCGATACGAAGCATACTGCACTACAATATCATGCTTATCTATACTATTTCTTATTAGCAGCCATAAGGAATTAGAGTGTAATGAAATATCTAAATTAGTCATTGTAGCACTGCTACTACTTCCTACGATTACTTATCTAAAACCTGCTTTTTTAGCACCTAGTGTTAGCAGAGATATTTACGATCAATTGTACCAAATGCGGCGCTTTACCCTTGATTTCTATCGCAAACCCATTGTTGCAAATGATTTAGGATTGGTAAGTTATAAAAATCCAAGCTATGTACTAGATTTGTGGGGCTTAGGATTGGAAGAAGCAAGAAAATTAAGATTGGGGAATACGTATGATATTGATGCGATGAATCAACTTGTTGTCAATCACCATATAGGTCTTTTGATGATCTATGAACATTGGCTTAAGGAAATACCAGAATCATGGGTGCCAATCGCAAAATTATCTATCCCAAAAAGAAGTTATAGAAGTAATAAAAGTAGCATAATTTTTTATGCGACTCCTGAAGCAAATCAGACTAAGCTTTTTGAAGATTTAAAAGAATTTAAAGACACCCTACCTGATCGAGTCACGCTGGAAATTTTTAATCGTTAAGTAAGTTTATAGCTATTAGCAGTTATCTATTTAAAGCTATTCATTTAAGAACTAAATGAATAGCTTTAAATAGATAACTGCATTTTCAAGGTCTGAATGGCTATGGCGATGCCTGCCGGAGAAAAATTTTTTCTCTGATCCAGCAACTTTTTCAAGTAGGGAAGAATATGCAGCGTTAATTACATCACTTTTCATAGGAAATTTTTAACATAACTTCTAAGTACATTTAACAATAGTTAAGCACTATCATACCGTAGCCCATAGAGATTTATTAGAGTTTAAGAAAATCCTTTTACTTTTTTTCAAAAAAACGATACATTACAGTAAGTTAATTAATATAACCATCTTAATTTAAATACTAATAATGAATGAACTCATTATCACCACTACTGATTTTATTCCTGGCAGAGAAATCATTGAAATTCTCGGGGTTGCTAGAGGAAGCACGGTCAGAGCAAGAAATGTGGGACGGGATATTATCGCAGGGTTAAAAACCCTGATTGGCGGAGAAATCTCTGAATATACTAAACTACAAGCAAACTCTCGGGATCAGGCGTTCCAAAGAATGATAAAAGATGCCAAAGTACTTAAAGCAGATGCCATTATTAATGTTAGATTTAACACCAGTATGATTATGGCAGGTGCCTCAGAGGTGATGGCCTATGGCACTGCAGTTAAATTAAAAATTAAAGTGATTGATGTGCTTTGAGTCTCATCTCTCTAGCATCTAAACTTATGGATTTAATCTCCAAACTCATTGCCATCATAGAAATTGTCATTCTTCTTAGTATTCCGATTATTCTTATTTTTTTGGTTAGACAACGAATGGAAGATAAGAAAAAAGAAACCTTTGAGGATCGGGACTGGTAAAGGTACGGTAACACTTTATCCTAAATAGGATTTAGACTAAATAGAGTATTTTAGCAATGAACCAAATATTAGTTATTTTACAACTTCTTGCTATATCCCTTTGTGTTCTCCCGTTTGATAATACTCCGGGTATCCACTTAGGTTTATATTTATTTGTAATAGGCATTTTTCTTGGCTGTATTACTTTATATTTTAATCGCCCCGGCAATTTTAGTGTTTATCCTGAAATCAAGGATCATGCCCAACTTATCACCACGGGAATATATGGATATATTCGCCATCCTATGTATATTAGCCTCTTTACTGCTATGTTAGGAATAGCAGTTTATAACAGTGGCTTTTTTAATTTTTTAGGGTTAGTTCTGCTGGCTATAGTGCTGATCGGTAAAGCTTATAAAGAAGAGAAGTTATTATTAGAAAAATTTCCAGAATACAAGAAATATATGATGAGCACAAAACAGTTTATTCCCTATATTTTCTAGCCCTCCTAGAATTTTTTTCCTTCAATAAAGTAATTCTCTATATCGTAAATTACGATTCTTTTCTCTAAAATTTCATATCTATAAGAATTATCACGCTAGTATGCTCAATATTACTCATCCATTTAAAGTATTTTTACTGGCTACTTGGGCCACCGGTATTACTATTATCCTTTTTTTCTGCCTTAAGCTAACCGATGGGTATCTAATTTATTCCCTAGATGATCCTTATATTCATATGGCAGTGGCAGATAATATTCTGCATGGTAATTATGGAATTAATCTAGGCGAATATGCTTCTCCTTCATCTTCTATCTTATGGCCTTGGTTACTTACTATTCCTGAAGTTATAGGATTAGGTATGTCTGGACCTTTAATATTAAATCTTATATTTACTGCAACAACGCTTTATATTGCTAGTGATTTTATTATTAAAGAAGGTTTAATTAGAAAGACTTCTATAATTACTCAAGCAGTTATTGGTCTATCACTTATTGCTTTTACCAGTAGTCTGGCACTACCTTTTACTGGCATGGAGCATTCATTACACGTTTTATTGACTGTGGCAGTTTTTATTGGGCTAGTAAATACTACTAGTGATGGCAGAAATAGTTGGTATTTAATACCTGCGATTGTTTTATTACCTCTAATTCGGTTCGAGGGCTATGCTTTATCAGGTACTGCTATTTTATATTTGTTTTTTATAAAACAAAGAAAAGAAGCAATTATCACCGGAGCTTTAATCCTAACGGCAACGATTGCATATGTTGTTTATATGGTAACGAAAGATCTTCCTATACTGCCAAGCTCCGTCTTAATGAAATCACAAGCAGTAACCTCCTTAATGGTGGATACTAAAATCAACCATGCAATTATTGATCAATTTAAAGAAAATATTGCTACTATAAAAGGCAATTTTTTCCTAGCTACTACAGGATTATTGTTTATTCATGCTCTATTAATGTGGAAAGATTACAGGAATCGTTCCCTAATATGTATTGCAGTAGCTATGACTATTACTGCCCATTTATTCTTAGGAAGGGAGGGGTGGTTTGCTCGATATGAAGTATATTGTATAACACTATCATGTTTATCTATTCTATTTATAATTAGTGATAAAAGATCAGATAATAGTGAAATGTCTAAGTTAGCAGTAATAATGCTAATGTTATCGCTCATCATATCTTCTTATATAAAGATAGCATTTGTAACCCCTTATGCCAGTAGAGCAATCTACGAACAACAATATCAAATGCGGCGATTTGCTCAAGACTTTTATCACCAACCTATTGGCGTGAATGATTTAGGGTTAGTAAGCTACAAAAACCCAAACTATGTGTTAGATCTTTGGGGCTTAGGATCGGAGGAAGTGCGAAGACTAAAGCTAGAACACGAATATAACATAGATGCAATGGAACACCTTCTAACAAATCACCATGTGGGTCTTATCATGATATATGATCGTTGGTTTCCGCAAGTACCAAAATCATGGAAGCCTATCGCAAACCTCATTAACCAAGATCGATATACTACTGGAGGAAATACGGTAACTCTTTACGTTACTCCTGAAGCAGATCAGGCTAAACTCTTTGAGGATTTAGAAAAATTTAAAAATACCCTACCTAAGCGAGTCGCTTTAGAGATTTTTAATAATTAATTGAATTTATAGTTATTAGTGGTTACCTATCAAAGCTATTCATTACTTGATTAGCATCCTTTAAAGCACGTTACCAATGCAGTCACGTTTACATCATCCTTTTTGGAATAAAGTCGTTTCCCATGGAAAATCAGCAGGAATTGAGGTAATAGAAACAGCGCTTAAGCTTTATTATGCTTCCCGAGACGATCAAACCCCGAAGTGGGCAAAAAGAATAGTGTATGGGGCTTTAATCTACTTTATTTCCCCTATTGATGCGATACCTGATATTTTACCTTTTGCTGGGTATAGCGATGACTTAGCCACATTAGTAGCTGCTGCGGCAACTATTTCTGCCCATATTAAAGAAGAACACGGGGTACAGGCTAAAATTAAAGTTCAAGAGTGGTTTTCAACAGGCTAGTTTATGGATAAAAAAAATATGAGTAAGCCAATTAAGGTTTACTACAATAGTGCTTGCCCTGTTTGCAATGCAGGAATTGAGTATCAAAAAGCAAAAATGCCTAATAAAGGTGTCATTTGGCATGATGTGCATACCCAAACAAGGGTTTATCATGATGTTTCTTATAATCTTGAGCTAGTACGAAAGAAACTCCATGTGATTGATCAGAAGGGAGAAATAAAAATAGGTATTGATGCTTTTGCAGAAATCTGGAAACACTCTCCTAAAGAAGTTTGGAAGAGTAAATTAATTACCCAACCTGTCATTAAACAGATTGCTGCATTAGGTTATAATTTATTTGCCGAAGGATTATATCGCTGGAATTTATGGAAAAACCATTGGCAACCTAGCACATATCAATCTAAAGACTAGTTTTAAATATTTTTTCCTACAAAGGGATTAGTTTCTCGCTCTAGCCCAAAGGTAGACATGGGACCATGACCCGGCACAAACTGTACTTCATCCCCTAGAGGGAATAGTTTTTCCCGAATAGAGCGAACCAGATCTTCGTAATTTCCTCGGGGAAAATCTGTCCGTCCAATAGATCCTTTAAATAATACATCCCCTACTAAAGCTAACTTACTTTGGGGATGAAAAAATACCACATGACCCGGGGTATGCCCTGGACAATGATATACCTCTAAAGCAATCTCCCCAAAAGAAATTTGATCCCCTTGAACAAGCCATCGATCTGGGTTAAATCCTTGGGCAGGTGGAAAACTAAACATTTCACTTTGGGTGGATAGCATTTGAAGCCAAGCCTTATCTTCAATATGAGGACCTTCAATAGGAAGGCTTAACTGATCGGCAAGTGCTTGTGCTCCTCCCACATGATCAATATGACCATGGGTTAAAAATATTTTCTCAAGAGTAACTTCATACTCTTTTACTTTAGCTAAAATATTCTCAATATCCCCTCCCGGATCCACCACTGCTGCTTTTTTCGTCTTTTTACATATCAGTAAAGTACAGTTTTGATGAAACTTGGTGACAGGAATAATTTTAAAATCCATAGTTAAAGTACAAAACTTATGACTGTTTATAGGGGCTGTGTTTTGATAATTCTGCCATATCTTGTATCACTGCTTTACGCTCTTTAATAAAAAATTGAGCGACTAAATTTTGAAATTCAGGGTGGCTGAACCAATGGGCGGACCAAGTGGAGGTAGGCAAAAACCCACGACTAATTTTATGCTCACCTTGAGCTCCCGGCTCAAAGGCATGAATTTTATGGTCAATACAATAATTAATCCCCTGATAGTAGCACAGCTCAAAATGTAGCCCGGGAACATTTTCCATACATCCCCAATAACGACCATAAAGGGTGGTATGGCTACGTAAATAAAAAGCCCCTGCAATCCAATTTTGTTGTGAATTTTTTGCCAACATCAAAATAACGGAATCTCCCATAGATTCCCCAAGGGATTTAAAAAAATCCAAACTTAATGCTGGATAATTACCTTTTTCTTCAAAAGTAGCTAAATAAAACTGATACATGGCTTGCCAGTGGGATTCAGTGACTTCGTTACCGTGAATAATAGAAATGGTAATACCTTGTTCTTGTACTTGTTTTCGCTCCCGTCGTACTTCCTTACGCCGTTTAGAAGTAAGCGTTTCTAAAAATTCATCGAAATTATGATAGCCTTGATTATGCCAGTGAAATTGATAGCCTAACCGTTGTACATACCCACCTTGAGTAAGGGAAGAGAGTTCCTGTTCTGGTGGAAACAACCAATGAAGAGAGGAAACGCCCCATTTTTTTGCCAAGATGATTACCTGTTGAACAAAAGATTGGGCAACTTCTCCTCTCACATCAGAACGTAAAAGCAAGCGAGCCCCAGTTACTGGACTAAAGGGTATAGCCACTACCAGCTTAGGATAATAGCGTCCTACCATCTGTTCCCACGCTTCAATCCAAGGATAGTCAAACACAAACTCTCCAAAGGAATTAGTTTTTAGAAACAAAGGAGCTGCTCCAATTAAATTATCCTCTAGATCTTTACCTAAAAGATATTGGGGAAACCAGCCTATATGAGACCCAAGACAATTGCCTACTTCAAGGGCAATAAAGAACTCATAACGAAGAAACGGGTTATCCGTGCCTACTAATTCATTCCATTGGTTAGCAGCAACGGATTGAATAGATTGGGTGATAATAAACGTTAAATTTAAATTAGAATCAGGCAAATAAGCCTCCTAAATTATAGCCTATCTTAAATCTATTTGAATCTGGGAGATTTTCTAAAATAAGAATGAGCTATGTTTTCCTTATCTTTTATCAGTTTAATTATATTAAAATTAATTTTATTATTAAATTCAATATGTTATTTATTATTTTAGTTTAGTAGAATTTAACTTATAGTCCATACTTACTAAACATAAGGAGCACAAAAAATTAATAAATTTAAAATGTTAATTAGCATTCTAGGAATATTTTTTTCCAGTGCCTATGGAGATACTTATTTAGGTCAATTTAGCACAAATCCTTTTAACCCTAACTCAACTGAAAATCCCTACGGATCTGGTAATCCATATAATCCTAACAGTATTAATAACCCCTATGGGCAATATGGTAATCCCTACTCTAACCGCAGTACGCAAAACCCTTATGCCACTGATGCACCTAAACTCTATGATAACCAAGGAAACTATCGAGGGAAATTAAGTAGTAATCCCTATGATCCAGATTCTGTCTCTAACCCCTATGGACGCTATGGTAATCGATTCTCCCCTGACAGTATCAATAATCCCTACGGAGTAGGAATCCCTACGGAGTAGGCAACCCCTATCGGATAGATAGCCCTAACAATCCTTATGGGCAAGGGTTAAGTATTTTCGGGGAATAAGCATTAATTATTAAAATTTTATAAGGAAAAGATATGGTGGAAAAACGAATGAAACAAACGATGCAAGCAATGGTCGAAAGGTTTAATACATGAAAATTGAAATCTAAAATTTCAATCCACTTGTAATTTCTGGATTCGTCCCCATAACACAATAAAACAGATTATTTTAATCACTGGAGCACAATAAAATATGGAAAAAATAACCAAAAAAACTGAAGAAACCTATACTATAAAAAATTGGTGGACTCATTTAGTTGTAGGTATTCTTTTTATTATTGGCGGATTTTGGGTCATTAAAACCCCAATGGCAAGCTACTTGGCATTGAGTGTATTTTTTAGTGTCATGATGTTTGTCTCGGGAGTATCAGGAATTTCTTTTGCTCTTTCTAATAAAAAAGAAATTCATGGCTGGGGGTGGCACTTAGCCGGAGGGATCATAGATCTTATTCTTGGTATTATCTTAATGATTTATCCTCAGATCACCATGATAATTCTACCCATATTATTTGCCTTTTGGGTGATGTTTAGAGGTTTTTGGTCAATTGGAGTTGCGATAGAATTACAAAAATTTAAGGTAAAGTATTGGTGGGTTTCACTTATCCTTGGGATATTAAGTCTCATCCTTTCCTTTATCCTGATTGACAATCCACTGTTTGCAGGTATTAGCATTGTCTTTTTGACTTCCTTTACTTTTTTCAGTTTTGGACTTACCCAAATATTCCTAGCCTTTGATCTAAAGAGCTTATCCACAGTACTGAAAGCGTAATCAAAAATAGAGCCTAGAAATAGGCTATCCCCGTCTTATAAAAAATATTATTTATAGCGATCTCTATTTTAATAAAGATCGCTATGCGTTTAGATCTCTCCTATTCTTCTCTGCTAAAAGCTCTTTTATATAGAGTCCTAAAAACAGGCACATTATTGAAAAAAAATAGTAAAATCAGAAAAATTATTTGTATAAAAACTAAAGCTGCTATTTAGGTAAGGTTTTTACTTAAAATTTACCTAAATAGCAGGTGATAAACCTTTACCAATCACTTTAGGATATCTAAAATATGGCAAAATTTTTAGACACTACAGGCGTTTCTTATCACCTTCAGCAACTGATTAATAAAGCGAATGAAAAGTTAGTATTAATTAGCCCTTACTTAAAAATCAATGATCGGATTAAACAATCCCTCGAAGATAAGAATAGGCTAAAAATAGATATTAGAGTGGTGTACGGTAAAAATGAGTTACAGCCTGAAGAAAATAATTGGCTTAAATCCATGACAAGCATTCGTTCTAGCTTTTGTAAAGATTTACATGCCAAATGTTATTTAAACGAAAATGAAGCCATTATTACCTCTATGAATTTATATGAATTTTCTCAAGTTAATAACAATGAAATGGGTATTTATATTGAGAAAAATAGTGACCCAGAATTGTATAAAGATATTTATGAAGAGGCTCAAAGATTAATTCGAATCAGTGATGAAATCATTGTTTCGGTAGAAAAGGCAGAAAAAACACCTACTCAAGAAAAGCAGTCTTCAAAAAATGAAACAAAAACAGCAGATTCAAAGCAAAATGGTTTTTGCATTCGAACAGGTACGGAAATCCCTTTCAATCTTGAAAAGCCATTAAGCTACGATGCTTATAAAAAATGGAGCGAGTTTAGTAATCCTGAATATCCTGAAAAATTTTGCCATTTCTCTGGTGATCCTTCTAATGGTGAAACGAGTGTAAGTAAGCCCATTCTTAAGAAACATTGGAAAAAAGCGAAAGAAATTCTCAACCTGTAAGATCATAAGAGAAATAATAAATTCTTATGGCACTATTCAATATCAATCACACTAAACTTGATCAAATAAAAGAGGATCCTTTTAAGCTAGAAAAGGAAATTCAAGAAATAACAGAGCAAAATTTAGAAATAATTTTTAGGTTTTATTTTGTACGATCTGAATTTTCTTTACACAATTTTAGAATTGATACTCTAGCTTTTGATAAGAAGAGTACTTGCTTTGTTATCATTGAGTATAAACGGGATAAAAACTTTAGTGTAATTGATCAAGGTTATACCTATCTTTCTTTAATGCTAAATAATAAAGCAGATTTTATCCTTGAGTATAACGAGAGATGCAAAGGTACATTAAGGAAAGATGATATAGACTGGTCTCAGTCAAAAGTAATTTTTGTTTCACCAAGTTTCACTCCCTACCAAAAAGAAGCTATTAACTTTAAAGATTTACCTATAGAACTATGGGAGATAAAAAGATACGACAACAACACAGTAAGATATAGACAGCTACCATCCTATGGAGCTCAAGAAAGTATAAAAACCATTAGTAACCGAAATGATACGACTAATATAGTAGCTCAGGAAATTAAAGTATATACGGAAGAGGAACATTTAGCTAAAGCTACTGAAGAGATTAAAGAACTTTATAGAAAAATTAAGGAAGCTATACTCTATCTAGATTCTTTGGAAGTAAAAGCTAGAAAAAAATATATCGCATTTCTCAATCCAGCCAATTTAGTAGATATTCAAATCCGAGAAAGTAGTTTAGTAATATGGATAAATTTATCTATTGGAAGACTTGATGATCCAAAAGGTTTATGCCGTAATGTTTCAAACAAAGGGCATCATGGAAATGGTGATTACGAGCTACAAATAAAAAATGATGATGATCTAGAATATATTATGAGCTTAGTAAAACAAGCCATTAAGAATTAAGAATAGTAGATAAACAAAACCCTAGTTAAGCCCATTTAAGTAGGCCTAACTAGGGATAGTATGGAGAAATCAATTAAATACTCGCTAATCTCATAACTACATTTCTCATGGAAAAGCAGGAACCGCAGGTTCAGCACCATGAGCCTTTACTTTAGGACGATCCTTTCCTATAAGATGGTTTATCCTCTCTACATCCTTGGCAGGAATATCTACCATCATCAAAATATTCCCCTGATTAACAGCTTCTTCAAATTTCTTCACTTGGGTATTGGGTACACCTACGCCTATCATAGATGAAGCCCAGCTTCCAATGCCTACCCCTGCAAGCGCGGTGACAAGTATTGCTCCTCCTGCAATAATGCCTGTATCTGCCATAAAATGAGATGCAATTATCCCAGCAATAATGCCCACAGCCCCTCCGATGACGATACCTTTTTCAAGTGATGGGATAAAATCACTTTTCTCTAGAAACCCTGCTATCGGCAATCCTTCTAAGGCAGTCTCTTCCTTGGCCATAACATGAATGTGACGCTCTTCTACATGGGAGAGTAAAAGCTCATTAACAACCCTCCTAGTATCTTCAACATCTTGGATTAAAAAATAAAGTCTTTTCATTTTTATATCCTCCTAATATCTGCATCTACAAGTAAGTTCCCTACTTAGGTAGTCCTCCTACTTTTATGAAAGAATTTCCTTATTCTGCTATTAGGTATAGTCCAAAATTCTCTATTGTCTATAGAAGTTTAAAAATAAATTTAATAGAATTAAAGATTTATATCAAATATATCTTTAAAAATATTAGAGCTTATCTTTTTAGGAATGAAATTAAGGATTAAAAAATTGATAAAAATAGTAGGCTAGAATTTAATACAAAACTAAAAAAACCATCAGTATGACAACAGAAATAAAAACGTGGGAAATAATAAACGGTGAGCTAGTCGAAATAGATACCTCTCTTACAAAACAAGGTAGAAAAGAAAAAGATGATTTAGAAAAATGGATCAAAACAAGCCCAAAAATCCTTGGAGAAGATATTTTACTCATAGGCGAACAAGTATGGAGAAAATCAGGTCCTTTAGATTACTTAGGTATTGATAATCAAGGCAACCTTGTCATTATTGAGTTAAAGAGAGATAAGCTACCTCGTGAAGTTCTTGCTCAAGCTATTGACTATGCTTCAGACGTTGCAGATTGGGATATGGATAGACTTAATGAAATTTGCCTTAACCTTAAAAGTATTCAGGAAACTCTTTAGAGGATTACATCACAGATAGTTTTGGGAATATTGGTGATATAGATGATTTGATTATCAACAATACTCAAAGACTGCTTCTTGTGGGTTTTTCTATCGATGAATCCTTAAACCGAATGATAGCGTGGCTATCTTCAAAGTATGATTTAGCGATTAATGCCATTATACTCAGTTATATCAAGACTTCATCAGGAAATGAACTGCTTTCTAAAACTGTTATTATCTCTGAAGAAATAGAAAAGGAAAAAACTAATAAAAAGAAGTTTATTATCCCCATGTCGGATAATCCTGGGGAGTATGAGGAAGATAAGTTAAAAGAGTTGCTCAAAAGTTATCTAAAAAACAAGCAATGGTCATCTAAAAGAATCAAAGATATTATGCTCCCTCTGCTTTTGAGAAAAGATGAGATTACCAGAGAGCAGCTAAAAAGAGAATTTGTTCGAATGAAGGAAGCATCTGATGAGAATAAAGCTGGGCTTTACATAGCGCTCATTTCTAATCAACTTGGGCAAGCTAAAAAGGATTTTTTAAGACAAATCATTCATTATGAATATCCAAAGGGACGAGAAAAGGATAATTTTAGTATCAAAGCGGAATATAAAGAGTTTGTGAAGGAGCTATTAGAAAAAATAAAAGATTAGAAAATACCTAAATCATAGGCAGATTCGTCTACCCCCATGCAACAGTGGGGGTAGATCTTAAACTAAACTTACTTATATCCGAAAAGCGTAGGAAGAAAGCAAGCGATTAAGTCGCTTGGCAAAAGCAGCAGGTTCTTCTAGTTTTCCACCTTCAGTGATTAAAGCCTGTTCAAATAATAAATTAGCCCAATCATCAAATTTTTCTTTAGATTCCTCTAATTTTAACCGCATCACGATGGGATGAGTTGGGTTAAGTTCCAAAGTAGGCTGTACTTCAGGAGCCTGTTGTCCTGCTTCTTTAAGAAGTCGCCCTAGATAACTGCTCATATCATGCTCCCCCACTACAAGGCAGGAAGGAGAATCGGTGAGGCGATGAGTCAATCGTACTTCTTTGACTTTATTCCCTAGAGTTTCTTTAACCCGTACGGTTAAATCCTTAAACTTCTCTTCTGATTCTTTTTGTTGTTGTTTTTCTTGCTCATCTTCCATATCCCCTAAATCAAGTTCTCCTTTGGTCACCGATTGTAGGGATTTGCCATCAAATTCTGGCAAGGAAGCAATCAACCATTCATCTACCCGATCAAAGAGAACGAGCACTTCTACCCCTTTTTTAGCAAACACTTCTAAATGAGGGCTACTTTTAGCAGCGAGGAAACTATCGGCAGTAATGTAGTAAATTTTCTCCTGCTTTTCTCTCATCCGAGAAATATAATCAGTTAACGAGATATTTTGAACATCACTATCATTATGGGTAGAGGCAAACCGCAGTAATTTGCCTAATTGTTCCCGATTAGCGTAATCCTCTCCAGGACCTTCTTTAATCACTTGCCCAAATTCTTTCCAGAAGGTTTGGTATTTCTCTGGCTCTTTTTCTGCCATATCTTCCAGAACACCCAGAATTTTCTTCACTGATCCGCCCCGGATGGTATCGATAATTTTGTTGTTCTGAAGAATTTCTCGGGAGATATTCAAGGGTAAATCATTAGAGTCCACTACCCCTTTAATAAACCGTAAATAACGGGGCATGAGCTGCTCTGCATCGTCCATAATAAAGGTGCGTTGGACATAGAGCTTAATCCCGTGGCGTTGATCCCGATCCCAAAGATCAAAAGGGGCACGGGCAGGAATAAATAGCAGTGAAGTATATTCTAATTTTCCTTCTACCCGATTATGGGTCCAGCCCATAGGATCTTCAAAATCATGGGAAATATGTTTATAAAAAGCTTTATATTCATCTTCTTTAATTTCGTTTTTAGATAAAGTCCACAGGGCAGTGGCTTTATTAACTTGTTCCCATTCTTCTTTTATCTCTTTAACTTCCTTTTCTTCTTTTTTATCCTCATCTCCATGATCGTGATCGCTATCGTGGTCGTGACTATGGTCATGATCATGGCTATGATCGTGATCATGCACTTCTTTAATCATTTCAATAGGGACATCAATATGATCAGAGTAGTTGGTAATAATGGTTCTTAATCGCCAACTATTTAAAAACTCATCTTCTCCTTCTTTTAGGTGCAAGGTAATAGTGGTACCTCGGGTAGGTCTATCAATGGATTCAATGGTAAACTCCCCTGCCCCTTCTGACTCCCAGCGAACCCCTTGATTAGTATCTAAGCCAGCCTTACGGGTTTCTAAAGTGACTTTATCAGCCACAATAAAGGCAGAATAAAACCCTACCCCAAACTGCCCAATTAAGTGCATGTCCTTTTTCTTGTCCCCGGAGAGGTTTTCTAAAAAGGCACGAGTCCCAGATTTTGCGATGGTACCAATATTATCAATCACCTCTTGTCGCTCCATCCCAACCCCATTATCGGTGATAGTAATGGTGCGTTGATCTTTATTAAAAGCAATCTGAATTTTTAGATTACTATCATCTTCAAACAGGGCATTATTAGTGAGGGCTTCAAAGCGAAGTTTATCTGAAGCATCGGCAGCATTAGAAATTAGCTCCCGTAAAAAAATTTCCTTATTGCTATATAGAGAATGAATCATTAGATGAAGCAGTTGCTTCACTTCTGTTTGAAAGCCTAGGGTTTCCTTAGGGCTAGGGGTGGTCATGTACTAAAATCTCCTTTTTTTATAATCAATAAAATTACTTACCCTAACATATGGGCATTTTTTAAATAATCAAGGGGGTAATTAGCTACAAATTCGTCAAAATTAGACTATACTTTAGTTGCGATAATCTCATCAGTTGCTGGAGATGGCATTCTCCATAACCGTGGTTTAGCCACTAATAACGCCTACCAATTTTTATTGATTAAAATATAAATGGAGAGTGATATTATGTGGTCTTCTATATTTTCTATTGCTATCGGTGCGATTATTGGTGCCTTACTACGCTGGCAACTAGGTAGGATTGATACCCTATTCATTGCAAAAATCTCTGTTGGTACACTCACTGCTAACCTATTGGGTGGTTATCTTATCGGGGTAGCGGCTGCTATATTTATCAAAGTACCCCAAGCCTCTCAAGAATGGCGTTTGCTTATCATGACAGGATTTCTTGGATCTTTTACTACATTTTCTTCATTTTCATTAGAAATGATTACTATGCTTCAGCAAGGTAGGATTCTGTGGGCGTTTACCGGTATTACTTTACATATGCTAGGTACTCTAATGATGACTGTGCTTGGTTTTAGTACTATTGAATTTTTAGAAAATTAAATTCTGTTATGCTTAGGTTTAACAAGCTATTTTTTTACGCAAACAGAATAATATGCCTATTAACAAAATCCCCACTACCCCCTATCTTGATCAACGTCCGGGTACTTCTGGGCTACGGAAAAAAGTTAAACACTTTCAGCAGCCTCATTATTTAGCAAATTTTATTCAATCTATTTTAGATGCCTTGGATTCCTCTACAGGAAAAACCTTGGTGCTAGGAGGAGATGGTCGCTATTACAACCAAGAAGCGATTCAGATTATTTTGAAAATTGCAGCTGCCAATCAGATTGGTAGAATCATTGTGGGGCAAAATGGATTGTTTTCTACTCCAGCGGTTTCCTGTGTAATTCGTAACCGACAAGCTTTTGGCGGAATTATCCTTTCAGCCAGCCATAATCCAGCAGGAATAAATGGGGATTTTGGAGTAAAGTACAATGCCAGCAACGGAGGTCCTGCACCTGAATCCCTTACCGAAGCTATTTATCAAAAAAGCCAACAAATTCAGCAATATTATATTCTTGAATCAGAAGATATCCCCTTAGATCAGTTAGGTATTTATATCTTATGGGAAATGACAGTAGAAGTAGTTGATCCTATTGCGGACTATCTTGCGTTAATGGAATCCCTATTTGATTTTGATCGAATTAAAGATCTTTTCCACCAGCAAGGATTTCAACTGTGCTTTGATGCCATGCATGCCATTACCGGCCCTTATGCTCAAGCAATTTTTCAACATCGATTAGGGGTTCAGCCCGGTGCCTTGCTGAACCATATCCTGCTTCCAGACTTTGGCGGTGGTCATCCGGATCCTAACCTAGTCTACGCCAAAACCTTAGTAGAAAAAATGTATGGGGGAAATCCGCCAGATTTTGGAGCGGCCTCTGATGGGGATGGGGATCGAAATATGATTTTAGGTCAGCAGTTTTTTGTAACCCCTGCCGATAGCCTAGCAGTGTTAGCTGCTAATGCCCATCTCGTACCCGGTTATCAAAAAGGTTTAGTTGGTATTGCTCGATCTATGCCCACTAGCCAAGCTCCTGATCGGGTGGCTGAAAAATTAGATATTCCCTGCTATGAAACGCCCACAGGTTGGAAGTTTTTCGGTAATTTACTAGATGCTGGGAAAATTACCCTATGTGGAGAGGAAAGCTTTGGTACGGGTGCCAATCACATTCGAGAAAAAGATGGATTATGGGCAGTGCTATTCTGGCTTAATTTATTGGCAGTAAAAAAACAATCAGTCGCTGCTATGGTGAAAAATCACTGGGCAGAATATGGTCGTCATTTTTATAGCCGTTATGATTATGACGATTTACCATTAGAAACTGCCCAAACGCTGATGGAAGATTTAAATAAACAGCTCTCTACTTTAGGAGGTAAGCAGTTTGGCAACTATAAAATTTATACCGCTGATGATTTTGCTTACCAGGATTCAGTGGATCATACAATCACATCTCACCAAGGAATTCGGCTATGTTTCGAAGATGGATCACGGATTATTTATCGCCTTTCAGGAACAGGTACTCAAGGAGCTACTTTGAGAGTTTACTTAGAAACTTTCGCTCTTGATCCTGCCCAACACAATCAAGATTCTCAGCAAGTATTAAGTATCCTTGCTAGCCTAGCCCAGAATCTTGCTCAGATTAAGGAAAAAGCAGGATGTGACCAGCCCTCAGTCATTACTTGATCTGCTTATCTTCCATTATTTTAAATTAGAAGGAGAGAGCAGATAATAAGCAAGATATATTCTGAATCATAACCATCTTACTTACTTAATAAATTAAACTTATGCTTAATTTGGTAAACATTGCCATTCAGTTTTGGTGGGTTTGGCTCTTATTAATAGTAATTTTATATGTAAAATCAAAGCCAAAATCACCTCAATTTAAAGGATCCATAGGCGAGAAAATCATAAAACAGTCAGTTATCTGGCAGTTACCTAAAGATCTATACATATCCTTACATGATATTTATATTAAAGATAGCCTAGGTACTACCCAAATTGATCATCTGATTGTTTCTCCTTACGGTTTATTTGTCATCGAAACCAAGCACATGAAAGGCTGGATTTTCGGTAAAGCTGAAGATAAGTCTTGGACTCAAAAACTATACAAGCAAAGCCATACTTTCCAAAATCCTCTACGACAAAACTACCGCCATCAAAAAGCATTAGCAGAAACATTGAACCTTAATCTAAATTCAATTTATTCCGTAATTGTGTTTACTGGAGATTGCCAGCTGAAAGGAGAGATGCCACCTAATGTGTTTCAAGGTATGAGTTATATAAAATACATTCGCTCGTTTGAAAAACGAGTATTTACAGAGCATGAAAAAGATAAATTAGTGGAGCTGATTAAGACAGAGCGACTACCTAATACACGAGCTATCCGTAAGGAACATCTCAGAGAACTACAGAAAAAATATTCTTAAATACATTAATAAGTTATTTCTATTTATTTCTTAGATAGGTGATTTTTTAATTATTTACCTTCTTACAAAATTTTTATTAAGTAAATACCATCAGAATAATTAGATACTTAACCATCTTAGTAAGTATCTGTTTTCTCTTATTCTTCAATAAGATAATATCTTATTATGCTTAACCAGCATCTAGGTTAATTGCCTAGCATTTATATACAAAACAATAACGGAAAACCATCTGATGATTTTTATGAAACACGCCAAGAATATTATTATAAATATAGTTTTTATACTATTAATTCCTAGTTTATCTAAGGCAGATAATCAGGATTCTATTGATCCATCTATTAATATTCCAGTCACCATAGAAGATTTAAATTTTGCGATGCATACTCTATGGCAACAGCACATGGAGTGGACGAATGCAGCCGTAGCTGCCTTTAATTCTAACCCACCAGCAGTGACCGCTATTGCAAATCGGTTAATACAAAATCAAGTCGATATAGGTAATTTTATGAAACCTTACTATGGAGAGAGTAATGGTAATAATCTGACTGATTTACTAAAACAGCATATCAGTGATGTGGTTGCTATTATGACTGCAGCACAAGCAGGAGATGCTACAACATTAAACCAAGCTGAATCAGATACATTTGCTAATGCTCAGGATATTGCCGATTTTCTAGCAAGTTTAAATCCTAACTGGTCTTAAAATATATTACGATTTATCTGGCAGACTCATATTAATCAAACTATTAATTATGCTACTTTTAATCTGCAAAAAAATTATGTAGATGAAATAACTCAATATGATGAGGCAGAAAAAAATATGCTTAATTTAAGTAAGATATTAAGCTTAGGCATTGCCGATTATTTTCAATATATGTTTTCTTCTAATTCTAGTCATTGCCAAAACACTACATTAGCCCAATATGAGCTAGCATTAAGTATATCGGCAGCTCCGGATGATCCTCGAATTAACATCCCTCAAAATAATACAATTAAGTGTAGTTAGATATATTTCTTTCTAAATAAGAAAGGGAGTAACTGTTATTTCAAGTTACTCCCTTTCTATGTTTTCAGATTCTCTATTTTTTCATCAAAAGATCATAAATAGGATAAAAATAACCAATTAAATAGCAGTTACCTCTCTTCTCGCTCTTATTCCAAATAAACTAATCATACCAATACCAAAAAGAAATATAGTAGTTGGTTCTGGTAAATCTGGACCCATATGTTCTGCATCAAATGTAATAGTCTTTGGACTGCCACCTCCACCATAAATCACCTTAACTATATACATATCAAAATGATTATGACCCTCATGCTTTGCTAGACCAAAAAAAACAAGGTTATTGAGAATTAAACCATCTTCATCAGTACGATAGCCATTTGAAAATTCCTGAGCTTCTGGTATCCATATTTCTGCATCTTTTTCACCAGGATGTGGATTTCCTTCATGATGTCCTTTTACACTCACAGTCCAAGTGTCGCTTTTACCTACTACTGGTTGTAACCTACATACATCCACCAACTGGTCTCATCTATATCATTATTACGGGTCTCAATATGAAAACTACTTTGTGCCGGTCCATTTAATCCGTATCAATCCCATTTCCAGTTATCTTGATTGTCAAGAGTAATACTATCTGCTTGAACGACTCCCGATAACACAATAGTAAACAATCCAGCTGCTAAAATCTTATACAGTAGTTTTTTCATTTTTCTTTACCTTAATTTAATTATATTTTGTGCTCCATTGCATCGGTTAAACTCTAACTAAAGTGTTTAGCTGATACGTTTATAATTATAAAGTAGTGTTTTTTATACTAAAAACAGTATTTTACATACATTTTTATATCGATATAATATATAGAAATATAAAACTATGCCCTATGAAGTAATGACAGGGGAAAAATTCCTTATTAAGTTATGGACAAAAGGGGTTTTTATTGAGGATAAGGGGCCAAACAACAGCCACAAAATTTAGCCTCTCTACCCTTTATTTATAAGCATCTGGCAGCTATGCCTGATGTCCATTGGGGATTAGGTGCAGCAGTAGGTAGTGTGATTGCCACTAAAGGAGCCATTATCCCTGCTGCAGTAGGAGTAGATATTGGTTGTGGGATGATGGCACAGCGTACTTCCCTTACTGCAATTGATTTACCTGACAATCTCCATAGATTGCGTACAGAGATAGAAAAACGTATTCCCCACGGGCGTACCGATAGAGGTGGATTAAATGATCGTGGTGCATGGGGAGAAGATCGGGAGTTACCTACCCCTGATCTTGCTTTAGGTTTAAAAGCCATTGTAGCAAAACATCCTATTCTAGAAAAAGCGACTAAGCGGGCTTCTCGCCATGTGGGTACTTTAGGTACTGGGAATCATTTTATTGAAATCTGCCTAGATGAATCTCAAAAGGTGTGGATTATGCTCCATTCAGGTAGTCGAGGGATTGGTAACCGTATTGGTGCTTATTTTATTGAAAAAGCAAAAGAGGAGAAGCAACGGTATTTTATTCACTTACCTGATGTAGATCTTGCTTATTTGCCTGAAGGGTCGACTCTGTTTTCTGATTATGTAGAAGCGGTGCATTGGACACAGGAATTTGCTTACCGGAATCGAATTACCATAATGGAGGCTACAAAAAAAGCATTAGCAACGATTGCCCACTTTAAAACTGATCTTGAAGCTGTAAACTGCCACCATAACTATGTAGCTCAAGAAAATCACTTTGGAGCAAATGTTTGGGTAACTCGTAAAGGAGCAGTACGGGCAAGAAAAGATGATTTAGGAATTATTCCCGGAAGTATGGGGGCTAAATCCTTTATTGTTAAAGGAAAAGGTAATGAAGATTCTTTTTGTTCCTGTTCTCATGGAGCTGGGCGTATCATGAGTCGCTCACAGGCTAAAAAGCGTTTCACTATTGCTGATCATAAAATAGCTACCCAAGGGACAGAATGCCGAAAAGATGTAGAAGTGATTGATGAGACCCCTGCCGCTTACAAAGATATTGATGCAGTAATGGCAGCTCAGTCGGATTTAGTTGAAATTGCACACATCCTAAAACAGATAGTATGTGTTAAGGGGTAATAGAATGGTAATTATTTATTGCTAAAAAAACGCAGAGGAACCCATCTCAAACTTTCCTCTGCGGATAAATAATAACCATTTTACAGAAGTAAGGATAGAACGAATAACGAAAAAAGCAAGAATAAATTTAATAAATCTTAATTTTATAAATATTATCCTTTTTTACTCTCAGTTTCACTCTGAAAATAAGCATCTAAAGCTTTAAGCAAATTTCCGGGTTGGCTCATTTTCTGGCTTAGAGTCTGAGCCATTGTAATTTCTTCATAGGTCATAAGCTTAGTAAGCTCTGTTCTTAAATCCCGAGCTCCCGATAAGGTAGTTGCCGCTGTATTCCAAAAAGCATAGGCAACAATATAATTTTGATTTACTCCTTTGCCTTTTTGATACATCATCCCAAGACCATACTGAGCATCTGAATCTCCTTGATCTGCTGCTCGATAAAGCCATTCGATTGCTTTTCTAAAATCCTGAGGAACCCCTTGTCCATTGGCGTAGAGTAGACCTAAATTATATTGAGCATAGGGATCTCCTTGTTTCGCTGATTTTTCATACCATAGGGCAGCTTTAGTAAAATCTCGAGGTACTAAAACGCCTTGGGCATAGGTCAGCCCTAACATATACTGAGCATCTTTATTACCCCCTTGGGCAGCTTGGGTGATTTGTGCTAACTGCTCTTCAGGGGTGGGAGGAAAAACACTTTCAGCCTTTGCCCACCCTAACTGAATAGATCCTAAAAAAATAACGATAAAAAAATAAAATCTAGGGATTAACATAAATTGTTTCATAGGTATCATATAGCTTACATAGATGATGTAAATATAAATAATTCTTTGGTTTGTTGCTAGGTATAGTGATCATAAAAAAGTTATTTCATGGCAATTTTTAATGCTTATCCCCCGTTAATATTAGCTTCTAGTTCTCCCTATCGAGCGGCACTACTAAAACGTTTAAATATTCCTTTTAAGTGTTATTCACCACATATTGATGAAACCCCTTTACCACAAGAAACACCACAACAGCTATCAGGTCGACTTGCTCAGCAAAAAGCTCAAGTGGTGAGAGAGCAATTCCCACAAGGACTCATTATTGGATCTGATCAAGTAGCAAGTATAGATGAAAAAATATTAGGTAAACCAGAGACTCATGAGCGAGCAGTTACTCAACTCAAAGCAGCTACCGGGAAAAAAATGATTTTCTATACGGGATTATGTTTACTGAATGGGAAAACTGGTCAGATGGAACTTATCATAGAACCATTTTGTGTATATTTTCGTTCGCTTACTCAAGAGCAAATAGAAAACTATCTTCAACAGGAACAACCCTATGATTGTGCGGGAAGTTTTAAAGCAGAGGGACTAGGAATTGCCTTGTTTGATCGACTTGAGGGATCTGATCCTAATGCTTTAATTGGATTACCCCTAATTCAATTGGTCACATTACTAAATAAAATGGGCTATCCAATTTTATAAATCAGTTGTTTTTTTCTGCCAGTAGTGAGCTAAGGTGAGGTATTGTGTTAAAGAAAGAGCCTCAGGCCGTAGTCTAGGATCGATATTTAATTCTGTAAGCTCTTCAGCATTTATCCATCCTTTTAAACTATTGGCTAGAGTTTTACGCCGTTGTGAAAAAGCTTGAGTGACTATTTGATTGAGTACTCTAGGGGAAAGATCAGGGGCTAAAGAAATTTTTCTGGGGATAAGACGAACTACCATAGAGTCTACTTTAGGTGGTGGCAGAAAAGCACCAGGTTTTACGGGAAATAGCCTAATGACCGTGCAATAGAATTGAGTCATCACACTTAATCGACCATAATCCTTACTATTGGGTGCTGCTCCCATTCTAAGTACAATTTCCCGTTGGAGCATAAAATGGCAATCTTTAATGTTATCTGCTTGAGTAAATAGATGAAATAGTAAGGCAGTAGAGATATTATAAGGTAAATTACCTACAATTCTTAAAGGTTGCTGATCTCCTAATTTACTAAAATCAAAGCGTAATGCATCTTGATTATATAAAATAAGTTTACCTTTAATAGAATCAGAGGAACACCCCTGAGTAAGATAGCTAGCAAGATCTCGATCTAACTCAATAGCATAAAGCTGAGGTATCTTCCTTAACAAAGGAAAGGTAAGTGCCCCTTGCCCAGGGCCAATCTCCACAATAGCATCATTAGGTTGTGGGCAAATAGCCTCTATAATTTGGCATATAATATAAGGGTCATGGAGAAAGTGTTGGCCAAAGCGCTTTTTAGGCTGCATTTTAATGGATATTCCTATACTGCTGGCGATTTTTAGCCATATAGAGTGCAGTTTTGATTGCAGTATCTAAACTGCCTATATTCACCTTTCCTGTACCTGCTAGCTCTAAGGCTGTGCCATGGTCTACTGAAGTGCGAATTATAGGTAATCCTAAAGTAATGTTTACTGCTTGACCAAAACCTAAGTGCTTGAGTACAGGTAATCCTTGATCGTGGTACATAGCGAGTACCGCATCCGCTTGTTCTAAGTATTTAGGTACAAATAAGGTATCAGCAGGTAGAGGACCAATTAAATTCATTCCTCTAGCCTGCAATTTCTCCAAAACGGGGATAATGGTTTTTATTTCCTCATCGCCTAAGTATCCGCCCTCTCCTGCATGGGGATTAAGGCCGCATATTAAAATTTTAGGATGGCTAATACCAAAATCTTGCTGCAAGCTATCATGTAAAATTTCTATAGTATTTATTAATCCTTCATAAGTAATAGCTTGACTAACCTGACTCAAAGGTAAATGGGTAGTTGCCAATGCTACTCTAAGCCCAGAAGTAGCAAGCATCATGACTACTTGTGAGGTATTACAAGCTTGAGCTAAAAACTCCGTATGTCCGGTAAAAGCAATTCCTGCTTGATTAATCACTTCTTTGTGAATAGGTCCGGTCACTAGAGCTGAAAATTCTTTATTTAAACACCCTATAACTCCTCGTTGTAAGCAATTCAGGATATAAGCAACATTATTAGGATTCAATTGCCCAGGGATTACTGGAGTAGTCGTTGATAACGGCAACACTTTGAGAGTACCTACTTTGCCAGATTCTACAGAGCATGCAGAATTATAAGGAATAATTTGTAAAGATTGTCCTCGCTGCTTTGCTCGGCTGAGAAGAACATCAGGATCAGCAATGACTACTAGATCATATTCTCTATATTGTTGAGCAAATTCAATAACTATATCTGGACCAATGCCAGCAGGTTCTCCGGGAGTCAATGCGATTTGTATCGGTGTAGACACTAAATTTCCCCATTAAAGCTATCTAAGCGGTATTCTACATAGGCCTCGTCTCGAAGTTGGCGCATCCAATCCTCTAAATTCTCCTCTGCTTTTCTTGCATGAAGCTCTTGCTTTGCCTTATTACGACTATAGGAATCGGTCATATTTTTCTCTCTTTTAGCCACTACTTGGGCAATATGCCAGCCAAATTGGGTTTTAAAAGGCTCGCTAATTTCATCTGGGTTTAAGGAATAAATTACCTGCTCAAATTGAGGTACCATCTCACCAGGGCTAACCCAGCCTAAATCTCCTCCCTTGATTGCACTACCCTTGTCTTCTGAGTGAGCACGGGCTAGCTCCGTAAATTTCTCTCCTAATAAAGCCCGTTGTCTAAGCTCACTGAGACGTAATTCTATCTCCTCATCCCCCTTTAATTCATCGGTACGGATAAGAATATGGCGAGCATGGACTTGGGGTACTAATTTCTCTCCTACATCATCGCCTTTAACTTCTAATAACTTTACAATGTGAAAACCACTTGGGCTACGAATAGGATTACTTAGTTCTCCTACTTTAAGTTTAGGTATTTCATCTACAAATAAAGTAGGTAATTGGGATAATTTGCGCCAACCTAAATCTCCTCCTTCTAAAGCCTGATGGCCATCGGAATAACTCATGGCTACTTTTTGAAAATCTGCACCACTACGCAATTTTTCTATAATTTGTTGTGCCTGTTTTTTTGCTTTTTGAATCTCCTCAGGGGAGGAAGCCTCTGGTATTGCAACTAAAATATGGGCAATATGATATTGAGCATCTTGGTTGCCCTGCTTTTTTTGAGTAGCAATAAAGTTGTCTAGCTCCGCATCGCTGATCGTGATTCGATCTTCTATTTCCCTTTTGTGAAGCTGGGAGATAGTAATCTCTTCCCGAACGTTTTCTCGAAATGCTGAAAAAGGAATACTACTTTCTTTTAATTTATCTCGAAACTCGCTTAAGGTTAAGTTGTTGTGTTGAGCAATATTTTTTAGGGCTTCATTGAGCATATCATCACTCACTCTAATACCTACTCGTTCAGCAAGTTGTAACTGCAGATGTTGCATCACAAGTCGCTCTAATACTTGTTTTTCTAAAATATCTGTCGGCGGCATAGGACCGCCTTTAGCCTCTAATTGTGCTTCAATATTTTGGCTAGTTTGCTCTAGCTCACTTTCTAAAATAGCCTCATCATTGACTACTGCTACAATCCGATCTAAAAACAAATTACCTGCCCCATAGCTATGGATAATCCAAAACAGGCTAAAAAGAATAAAAACTACTCTCATAAAATTAGCTACCATTAAAGTTAGAACTGAGAACTATAGCCAGCGATACTTCGATCAAGTAGGGTATCTATTTTTTGTCCTATACTACCTAAGCCTTTTAATTCCATTTGGACCATAATGGATTTATTCATATCCCCTTGAAAATTAGTGACATAATCACGCCCTAATACACGAAGTGTCCAACAACAGCTGTCATACTCAAATCCACCTAGCACTTCAAGGGTTCTAGCATTTTTAATATCATGGTACCAACGTCCAATAAGGTTCCACCTTTTCCCTATAGGAAGTACGCCAGAAAAATCCATTTGTTCTAATACTTGGCGACGAAAACGATAATCGGCATTGAATATAATGCCACTTTTTTTACTATGATATCGAGCACCAATAGATCCAAGATCAATTTGATCATGAACTGGATCATAGCGAAGCTCTTCTGTGGTGGACCAATTTTCAGAAATTCGAGCAGCAAATTCTGAAACAATCTGGGAACCATACCCTGTCTGGGGCAAGAAGCCGGGCATCGTAACTCTTGGATCTTGGAAAAATTCAATTTGCCCGATAGAAGCCCGCATTACTTCATTGCCTGTAGTAGAACTCAGTAAGCGGCTAGTTAAGGCAAAAGTGATCTGATTAGCATCATTCATCCGATCAGCACCGGTAAACTGATTAGGCTGAAACAATCGAGCAAAGTAAAAATCTAAAGGAGCACTATCAAAGATAGGGAAATCACTTTGATCTTGATAAGGAACGTAGAGATAGTAAGCGCGAGGTTCTAAAGTTTGTCGAAGTCCATGACCAAATAAACTAATTTCCCGATCAAAGGTAGTACCCATATCAAAACTAAGTACTGGAAGTACTCGACTTAAAAAAGAACTATTAGCACTACCCCCAAACTGAGCTAATCCTGGAGATCCTAGCCCGAGTAAGTCTGGATTCTGTATGATATTAGAATTAGGTATATTCCCTTCTGCTCCAGGAATAGACTCATTATTTCTTACCCAATATTGAGTATCTCTTATCCCAACACTTGGGATAAAATGAACTCCATGACGTTCAAAAGGTAAACTTACCGTAGGCCAAAAATCTAGTCGTACAGCACTAGATGAAAAAGTACGCTGAAAGTTAACTGCTTCTCCATGAAATTTAAGATCCAATCCCATAAAACGATTAGGTAAAAACCCATCCACCAATAATTGAGGTAATCTTCGAGCTGGCAATGCGGCATCTGGAATCGCAGGATCAATATTTTTAAAAGCCTGTACCCGCCCAGTTGCATTCCAACCATTACCCACATAAATAAGGTCAAATTCATTATTCAGTATGGAGGTACTAGAAACGCTTAGGGTATTACTAAAATTTTCAAAGTAGGTTTTATCTGAAACATAATTCACATCAATATTTGTAATTAACCGGGGAGTCAGAGTACCAAAGTGTTGATAGAAAAATGCTCCTCGAGAGCTACCCCCATGTTTTGGATCATCGGGTAAAAAAGCAGCCCGTACCTGACCTTGATTGTTGGGATTTAAATAACGAAATTCTCCTTCAAGCATTAACCCACGTTCGGCGTAATAATGGGGAATTAGAGTGGCATCTCGATTAGGGGCAATA
The DNA here is from genome assembly GCF_945836005.1 of Candidatus Nitrosacidococcus sp. I8. Taxonomy (NCBI): domain Bacteria; kingdom Pseudomonadati; phylum Pseudomonadota; class Gammaproteobacteria; order Chromatiales; family Chromatiaceae; genus Candidatus Nitrosacidicoccus; species Candidatus Nitrosacidicoccus urinae. The sequence goes on from NZ_OX241534.1 coordinate 1,093,069, forward strand.
TTCCAATAATAAGGAATATAAAAATTAGCTCCCGTATTACTAGAGCTCCCCCCCGAAGGTCTTAAAAATCCAGATTTACGCCGATCATCGATAGGAAAACGTATCCTAGGAAAATATAGAATGGGGAAATCCTTAACCCTAAAAGTGACTCCCTTTGCCCAGCCTACCCCTTGTTCATGATCTAAATCTATTTTTTTTGCCCTAAGCTCCCATGCATTACTCCCAACATCGCAGGTGGTAAAAGTGGCATTTCTTAAAAAAGTTTTAGCGGTTCCTTCACGTCTCATCCTATAAGCAGTGCCTCGACCATGGGTATCTCTTAAAAAATAACGGGCATGATGCATTTCCTTATGATCAATTTGTAGATCCATAGTAGTATCATCTCCAATGATATCTATTCCTGAATCTTGATAACGTACATCTCCAAATGCTTTTATCGTCTGACCTGGTCTATCATAGAATACCTCATCTGCATCAAGCCACTGCCCCATTCGTCTGAGCTTAACATCTCCAAGAAAAGTAGAAACCCCCTCTTTTTCTAACTTGGCACTCTCAGCGGTAATATCAGCAGGGCCACTTGGCGGGGCAAGCACATCTTTTGAAGCAGGTTCAATCATAGGACCGCATTTTTCCCACTGATATAATTGTCCTTGAGCACTTAAAGCTAAATTGTTTACTCCTAACCACAAAAAAAATAAGGAAAAAACCCAAGCTAGAAAGGCAGTATTTTTTTTTAGTTTCACCCAGTTTTGAAATAAACAGCACCGAAAAATGAATAGAATCTATATATTCTTAACATTCATTCAATGACAAAAAAATAAATTCTTGATATATTAATAGGAATTACGTAAAATGCTTATTTTTTGCGGGGCCATAGCTCAGCTGGGAGAGCACTTGCATGGCATGCAAGGGGTCGGCGGTTCGATCCCGCCTGGCTCCACCAAATAAAATGTCCTGTCCCCATCGTCTAGTCGGCCTAGGACATCGCCCTTTCACGGCGGTAACAGGGGTTCGAATCCCCTTGGGGACGCCACCTTTTTCATAGGTGCTTGTCATAAAGCGTTAAAAACAAAACGCTTATCCATCCGACTGTATCCTAATCCCTCTCCTTTCTTAATATAAATTTGATTAGGGATTCGCTCTTTAAGTGCTTCAATATGAGAAATTACCCCAATGGTTTTTCCTCTAGCATGTAAACTATCTAACACACCTAACACCATCTCTAAGCTCTCTTCATCCAGGGTACCAAACCCTTCATCTAAAAATAGAGAATCAATACTCATTTTATGGCTCACTAAATCTGACAATGCTAATGCCAGAGCAAGACTTACAATAAAAGTCTCTCCTCCCGATAAAGTCCGGGTATCCCGAAAATTATCTCCTTGCCAAGTGTCTATAATCTCCAATCTTAGTTCCTGATCTCCTGATGATCGCCGGAGTTGATAGCGGTTATGAAATTTTTCTAGCTGTTGATTTGCTAACTCAATCAGGTGATCTAAAGTGAGACCTTGGACAAAGCGGCGAAATTTATCCCCTTCCTTGGAACCGATTAGACTGTTTAACTGTGCCCAAAGTTTATAATTTTTTTCTTGTTTTTGAATAATAATCAAACTATCCTGCTGTTTTCTTTGTTCAGCTATATTGCTTGTGAGTTTTTGCTGAATTTCACCTTGTTGTTGCAGAATGAAATCTCGGCTTGATTGACGATCTATCGCTTGATTGTTGATTGTATTAATCGCCTCTTTTTCTTTAAGTTGAGGATTACTTTCGGCTAGCTCTGTTTTTTCTTGGGCAATTTTACGTTTTTCCTCCTCAAGCCAGCTTTGCTTTTCTTGTGCTTGCTTAAGCTCACTTTTCTTTAATTCATATTCCTTTTGTTTCCCTTGGTAGGCTTTCCATCGGGATTGTTGCATTGCAAGCCAATCATTTTGCTGCACTAGTAAGGGCAGATCTAAAGAAAATCCTTTTAAAAATTTAATCAGTTGCTGCTCTAAGTTTTTGTATTCTTGTGCCAGCTCTATCAGATGTATTTTCAAGTGGGTGCTAGTTTGATGGTGGTTATTATTCTCTTGGATTGCCAGATCTCGTTTATGCTTTTTTTCTTCAATTTGCTGCTCTATTTTTCCTTGCTGTTCTTTCTTTTGCTCTAGCCCGAGATTAATAGAATTTAATTGTTTATTTATTTCGTCTAAATCAGAAATTTTTTGCTTAATTTCTTTAAATAAGATATTAAACTCTTGTGTCTGTTCAATTTTTAGAGAAATATTTAATCCGCTCGCTGCTTCAAGCCACTTATTATTTAGCTCCTGTCGTGCTTTAATATTTTCTATTAGATCTTTTTTGCTTTGATTATATAGACCTTCTAATTTAGCCAAAGCAATTTGTTGTTTTTTATGCTCCTCTTGTAGCTCTCTTAGCTTTTCTATTTGATCCTGAAGTTTTTGCTCTGTTTCTGAAAGATTAATTTCTTTATATTGAGTAATCTTAGGATGCTCCGTAGCACCACACAAAGGACAAGGCATATCTGGTTGGAGTTTTGCCCGATACTGTGCAAGATCCACAATTTCTCGTTCTCGATCTCGCAGCTGAGATAGGATATTTAAGTGTTCTTGAACTTGGTCAAATTGCTGTTTAATCTCTTTTATTTGCTGATTTGTTTGCTCTAAATTAATCTGGCATGCTTCAAGAGATCTTTCATTTTCCTTGTATTGTGTTTGCTTTGTTTGAAATCCTTGCTGCCAATCAGCTAATCGCTCATAATCTCCAATCTGCTTTAAATGCTGATCCCGATCTAGTCTCCAGTCAGATTCCGAAATTCCAGCTAGTAAGCTCTCTTTTCCTTGGCTAAATTTAGTGAGTTGTGCTTCATAGAATTTTAATTCTTGCCCTAAATCGGCAATAGTTTTATCTTGTTCTGCAATTTGCACAACCCCTAGTGCTATTTTTTGCTGAAGCTGGTTAATCTCTCCTGCTATTTTTTGCTGCCGATCATAGATCTGTACTCGTTGCTTAAACTGATCTTCCCATTTGGGTAGATACTCTCCTAAGTTTTCTTTACCCTTATAGTGCTTTAAATTAGCTTCAATACTATTCAAGGCAACTTCCAGTTGTCTTTGATGATTCTGATTTTCTAAAATTTCTTGGGTTTTCGCTTGGTATTGTTTTTGGTAGTTTTGAATCTGATCGTAAATTTGTTGCTGCCGAGTTAATGCCTTTAACTCATTATCATATTGATTTTGTTGTATTTTTAAATTTTCTTTTATTTGGTTTAATTCAATTACTTCTTCTGGTGTGAGTAATTTTATATTTTCAGCACTGGTTTTCAGAAGATGTAAATCTATCTCATGTTGACGATAGGATTCAAACACTCTTCGAGAAATTTCCCCATAAATTTCCGTACCGGTCAGCTCTTCTAATAATGCTGCCTTCTCATTGGCACTGGCATTTAGAAAAGCAGCAAAGCCCCCTTGAGCGAGGAGCATCGCTTTAGTAAAGCGAGCAAAATCCAGCCCAGTAATCTGCTCAATTTGATTGAGTTTTTCCCTCACTTGGCTGGCAATAATTTTTCCATTACCCTTTGCTAATTCCACCTTAGCCGATTGTGGTTTACCCTCAATTTTATTGCGAGCCAGTTTTTGAGACCAAAAAGCCCGATAAACCTCATCGCCCACTTGAAATTCCACTTCAGCCAAAGATTCACTGGTATAGCGAGTTATAATCTTATAAGTATCAGATAATCGTGGAGTTTGATGGTATAAAGCTAAACAAATCCCATCGAGTAAGGTAGATTTCCCAGCCCCGGTAGCACCGATAATTGCAAACAAGCCATTAAATTTGGGATCTCTAAAATCAATTCTCCATTCTCCCTTAAGGGAGTTAAGGTTTTTTAGCCGAAGACTGAGGATTTTCATGTTTCTTCTGATAGGGTGGTAATAATTTCTTTAAATAATTGGGTCAGTTGTTCTTGTTCTGTGTCATCTTCAAATGTTTCTAGCTGGAGTCGACGTTGAAACACTTCTTCTACCGTAAGTTCAGATAGCGACTCTTTAAGCTCTCTTCTTAGCTCTGGTATATTTTGCTGCAGTCGTTTGATTCGTAACACTTCAACAGGGTAATTTTCCCATAGAGGTTGAAGTTGACTTTGAATATTATTCAAATAATCATTGTCTTGAATTTCTACCTCTAACCAACTAGGTTTTAGGGAGGAATCTAACATTTCCGATTGGGTAAATGTTTTAAACTGGCTTTCAATCTCAGAAATTTTCCCCCTAATCGTTGCTAGTTTTCGAAATATAGGAATACTTAGGGACTTAATTTCAATTGGCTGGTTAGGATTAGCCTCTACTAATAATACTTGCTTGATTTGCTTAGTTTCATCAAAACTTAAGGGAATCGGTGAGCCAGAATAACGAATATGATCCTGTTTTCCTGCAATTTGCCCTCGATGAAGATGACCCAATGCTAAATAATCCATAGGAGGAAAAGCTTGAGCTGGAAATCCCTCTAAAGTACCAATATAAATATCTCGCACTGACTCAGAGGATTGCCCTCCTAAAACCATTAAATGACCTGTTCCGATGATAGGTAAATTTTTACCTAGTTCCTGCCGTTTCTCACAAGCAAGATCATAAAGATTGGTATAGTGCTGTTTAATAGCTTGGCTTAAACCCTGTGCTTTATCATCGCTATTTTCCCCAGCTTGGCTAGTGACTAGTTCTTGAGGACGAAGATAAGGCACAGCACATAAAATAGCTCCGGGCTGACCTTGCTTGTCATGGAGAATATGAATCTGCTCTGCTAGATTTTCCCTAATTCCTCCCACCACTAAGCAATTTAGGCAGCAGAGTAATTCACGGGATTCATGAAGAGTGGCTACCGAATCATGATTACCACCAATAATGACTAACTGACAGCCTAAAGGCAGTAAGGCTACGATAAAATCGTTATATAACTTGCGTGCATAGCTAGGTGGTGTTCCTGTATCGAAAATATCCCCTGCCACAATTAAAGCGTTTACTTCATGGATTTTGATTTGATCCAGTAGCCACGCTAAAAATGCCTGATGCTCTAGCTCTCTACTTTTGCCCATAAAGTGCTGCCCAAGGTGCCAATCGGAGGTATGAATAATTTTCATTGGTTTCTAATTTTTATCTAAACTAATTATATTATTCAATGATTAAAAATAATTATCCAATCAAATAAAAGTAGATAAAACAAAAACAAATGAATCTTACTGAAGAGCAAAGAAAAATTATTCAAGCCAAAGGGAATCTTAAAATTAATGCAGTGGCTGGTTCTGGGAAAACGGCTACCATTATTGGGTACGCAAAATCTCGCCCTAAAGAGAGCAGGATTTTATATCTCGCTTTTAATAAAACGGTGCAACAAGAAGCAAAAGAGAAATTTCAACAAGCAGGGCTATCCAATGCCCATGCCTACACTGCCCATGGGCTTGCTTATGGCTATATTATGCGAAACAAGCAATATCAGATAAAAAGAAATAATTATAAAACCTATGAAATTTCCGAATTATTAAATATAGATAACGGAATTTTAAATAATTTTAAGAAAGAAAAGAATAAAGATAAATACTTACACTATATCCTTGCTAACCATATTTATAGATATATGGTGTATTTCTGTAATAGCAGTGAGATGAATTTAAAGGCACTAGATTATTTAAATGCTCTAAGAGTAGCTAAACTTCCTGCCAGCGTTTATACCATCGTCCATCAGTATTACCCATTAATTGCAACTAAGGCAGAGGAATTTTTCAAGAAAATGGAGGATGGAGCAATAGAGATTACTCATGATTTTTATCTGAAAAAATTTCAGCTCTCTGAACCTAAGCTACCCTACGATTATATTTTGTTTGATGAGGGGCAAGATGCCTCGGAGGTTATGTTGGATGTCTTTTTAAAGCAAAATGCCACAAAAGTCATTGTGGGCGATGCTCATCAGCAAATTTATGGCTGGCGATATGCCATTAATTCTTTAGAAAAAGTAGACTATGACACCTATCATTTAACCAATAGTTTTAGATTTCCTCAAAACATTGCTCATTTAAGCGCGCATATCCTGCAATTTAAAAATATATTTAATACTCCTATTGCACCAACCATTACCGGTACAGGAAAATCCCAATCTCTTATTTCAAAAGCAGTGCTTGCCCGAGGCAATATTGCCCTACTGAGCAAAGCCATTGAGTTAGTTATTGAACGGAAATCAGCCAATAAAATTTATTTTGAAGGGAACATTAACTCCTATACCTATGCAGATACAGGAGGTTCTCTCTACGATGTGTTAAATCTATACCATCATAATCATTGGAAAATTAGGGATGCGCTTATCAAAAAAATGGAGAGCTTTGCCGACATAAAGAAATATGCTGAAGACTCAGGAGATAACGAGCTACAAATGCTCATTGATTTAGTTGAGAAATACAAAAATAATCTTCCTGATATGATTCAAACACTTAAAGGTAATCATGTGGAAAATAAACAAGATGCTGAGATCATATTTTCTACCGTCCATCGAAGCAAAGGGATGGAATATGATCAGGTGGAAATCACCGAAGATTTTATTGATATTAACACTCTAAAAAAGAATGTAAATAATGAGCTATTAACTCATTTCATAGATATTAGGAAAAATAATGGTGACCAAGAAAATGAAATCGCCCATACCTTATTTTCTATCTTGAATTACGCTAATACTACCCACAAAAATAGCTTTGATAAAAACTATATAAACCTGGAAAGCTTTAATCAGGCTAAACTAAGCAAATCACTCAATGAAATTATTCAAGAACTAAAATCAGAGTTACTAAACTTACATTTTGAAAACTTAGTAAACCTCCTGCTCCCCTGCCTCACAGGTAAAGATCAAGGGTTAATCAAAAATATTGCACACGCCCTAAAGACTAGAGCCATTGAGGAAATCAACGTGCTTTATGTAGCAGTTACCAGAACAAAAAATAAACTATTTATACCCAGTAAATATCTGCCAGAAGCACTAAAAGAGGCAAAACAGTTTTAGTGATTTATTAAATTCAATCTTTAAAAATAAAATAGACTGCCCCTAAAATACACAGCCCCGCCCATAGATAATTCATTTTTAAGGGGGCATGAAAATAAATCACGGCAAAAGGAACAAATACAGTTAGGCTAATCGCCTCTTGTAGTATTTTAAGCTGACCTACAGTTAATACCGTATATCCAATACGATTGGCAGGCACTTGAAGTAGATATTCAAACAACGCAATGCCCCAACTAATAAAAGCAGCAATAAACCAAGGCTGGCTACTCAATCCTTTCAAATGCCCATACCAAGCAAAGGTCATAAATAAATTACTCAAACAAAGTAAACCAACGGTGGCAATAATGGGTTTCATTTAAGATGCTCCTTAAATTATTAAATTTCTTATATAGCATATCTTGATTTAAACTATCTCCTTGCGATAAGTGGATAAATCAAATTCTCAAACTAAACTTAATAGTTTGAGGAGAAAATGATGCGTAATATAATCATCAAGAATCTTTTTGCCATGGGAATCGTTGCTTTTTCTACCCATGTTTTTTCCCAGAATCCACCACCTCAATCACCTACTGGTACTGCACCTCCTGCCCCACCTAGGGTAGCTCCTATGTATAACCCTGAACAATTACCTGTTTATTCAGGAACAATTCAGCAATATCTTCTTAGTCCCAAGGGGGATATTGACGGTCTATTTATGAACGATGGGACAGAAATCAAAACTCCTCCCCATCTTTCATCTGTAGTTGCTTATTTTGTGCATCCCAGTGATAAAGTTACGATTCACGGTTTAAAGGCAATGAATCTTCCTTTGATAGAAGCATTTTCAATCACTAACGAAGCCACCGGAAAAACAATTACAGATTTTGGTCCCAAAAAAGGCAGATTTAACTATATAGAAACAGAAGGAGAAGTGCGTACCGCTTTACATGGACCTCAAGGAGAGATCAATGGAATTCTACTTCAAGATGGCACCATATTGCATTTTCCACCCCCAGAATCCTACCGATTCTCTGAACTTACTCATCAAGGGCAACACTTATTTATTGAAGGAAATGAAACCAATAATGTGCTAGGCCGGGTAATTGAAGTAAATCGTATGGGTATTTCTAAAGATCAGTTAATTTCAGTAGAAAGACCAGGGTTGGGACCAAGATCAGGAAAAAGACCTCCTCCACCACCACGTTAATCACCAAATAAAATTCAAAGAAGAAAATATATAAATAATAATGAAACAATATCCTGCCCTAGATTGGCTTAATTTCTTTATTGCCGATGTAAAAGATGGGCTAGGTCCTTTTTTAGCCATTTACCTTGCTAGCCAGCACTGGAGCACCAGCAACATTGGTATTGTGATGGCGATTTTAGGGGTAGCAACTGTTCTTGCTCGTATTCCAATGGGAGGACTTGTCGATCAAGTTGTCCGAAAGCGAGAACTCATTGCGGTTTCTGCAGGAATCGTTGCCATCTGTTCCGTCATCACCACTTATCTTTCTGGATTTTGGTCGATTGCCATTACCCAAACAGTGATTGGCATTTTTGATACGGTATTTCCCCCTGCTATTGCCGCTATTTCTCTTGGGATTGTGGGAGCTAGTAAATTTACCCGACAAGTGAGTCGCAATGAAGCCTTTAACCATGGCGGCAATATTCTTTCTGCCCTCTTGGCTGGGGTGGCTGGCTGGTGGATCAATCCCGGTGCGGTATTATGGTTTGTTGCGTTTATGGCTATTTTTAGTATCGGTACCGTATTAAAAATTGATAGTAAAATCATTGATTACAAAGCAGCAAGAGGGGCAACTAAAGATCAGCAAGCTCCGATGAGTTTTACAGAACTATTTAAATATCCACCATTGTTAATTTTTACCACCGCAATCACCCTCTTCCATTTTGCTAATGCTGCCATGCTACCTTTAATAGGGCAAAAAGTAGCACAAGATCATCCTAATGAAGCAAGTTTAGTGATGGGGGCTTGTATTATTGTTGCCCAAGTCATTATGATCCCCATGGCGATCTATGTGGGTCGCAAAGCAGACATTATAGGGAGAAAGCCTATTTTTTTAGTGGGTTTTTTAGTATTACCCATTCGAGGATTTCTCTATACCCTTTCTGACAATTCCTATTATCTGGTCTCTGTTCAACTGCTGGATGGGATTGGAGCAGGAATTTTTGGAGCTTTATTCTACATTGTGATTGCTGATCTTACTCGAGGAACGGGGCGTTATAATTTAACCCTAGGTGCTGCCTCTGCCTGTTGGGGGTTAGGGGCAGCACTGAGTAATTTAGTTGCAGGTTATATTGCAGATCATTTAGGTTACAACACAGCATTTTTATTCCTCTCTGGCATGGGCATCATAGCCTTACTATTGCTCTGGCTTGCCATGCCAGAGACTTTACACTTAAATAGATCTAATCAAATAATGAGTCACACCTAGGGCAGAGAAGTAAAAAATTAAATAAACACTAATGACACTGGCTACGAATCTCTTCAATCAGATCAATCATTTTATTCTGACTAAATTGGGTTTTAAATTGAATATCAATGCTTTTGCCAAAAAACCTTCTCGCATGATCAATCTTGGCTTTTTCTACTGCTCTTAATTCTTCATCACTCTCTATCCCTTTGCTTTCAATAATAAAGTTAAGTTTTTTCTTGCCATCAGTATATTCAATCACATAAGCGAAATCAGGAGAATAAGTAGTACCGCCAGCCACTGGAATTCTGATTGAATTCTTAGGAATTTTGGTAAACACAATCACCTCTTTGATATGAGCTTGAATATTCTCTTTTTCTAGCTCGGAATCGTAGTACAACTCTTCAAAAAAATAATTGTCTGCCACGGCTTCATCCTCACAGCATATGCCAATATCTGCTCCATTGATTTCTTTTAGCACATTACCTTGGCAATCCGTCAATTTAGTCGGATGAATTTGATTGGAGATTTGCTGATAATCAATACTAAACTTGTCGATGGCATGAGTCATCAGATAAGTATTAAACTGCCCCTTAATCGCTCGTAAGGTGGTGGCATTTAAATATTGATTGATATTTAACTCTGCCATGGCTTCCCCCATAGCTTGATGCAAGGTGATTCTATTGATACTCAAAGACGTTGCTAGCTGAGTTAAAAACTGGCTATAGCTCAGGGTGGTTATTTTGGTAGCATGCCCATCGCTTACGGATTCAATAGGATGACTACTCGCTTGATTATTTTTAACCTCAATCTTTGCTTGGCGTATTTTCAGATAATCCTCTTTAAGCTGTTTTTCTAAACCATCGCTTTTAAAAAAAACTAATAAGCAATGCCTTAAATTCCGCTTCATTCTTAAATTGATACTCTAGAATCACTTTCTCATTGAGTTTTTCCCACAGGGTTTTAAGTTCATGATAGCGTTCAGTACGCACCGTAATTTTATTTGCTTTTTTATCACTACGCTTAACTACGCCTTCTTTTAGTTTTTGGAAAATATCGGGATAAAGCGTTTTAAGTTTTTCAAAGCCATCTACTTTAAAAGTTTTGTTAAACTCAATGATCTGATCTTCTTCAATAAGCTGCTTGAGTAACTGATTTTCATCATGAGCAAATTGACTATAACCTCCCAATAAAGCTTTGATCATCCCATTGGTTAATTTTTCTGGTGGTGTATTTTCTATCCCCGATTGCTCATTGATTTCATTCACTAACTGATCAATAAATTCACTCTCTGAAAAATCTACAAAATAATTTAAATAAAATTGTTCTTCTTTAACCCGATTGCCATATTCATTGACAGGTAGGCGTAACCCTCGCCCTACTTCTTGTAGTTTTGATATTTCACTGCCACTACTGCGTAATTTGCAAATCTGAAATACATTGGGATTATCCCAACCCTCACGCAAAGTCCATTTTGAAAAAATAAATCGCCTTGGATTATTTAGATCCAATAGTGCTTGTTTATCATGAAGGATTTCATTGACTTCCTGTGCAATGTCTTCATCTTTTTCTGCGTTGTCCTTTGAAAAATATCCTCCATGGGTTTGGGATAAATCCTCTAAAGTTCGTTCAAGATATTCCCGATACCGCAAATCCTGCTCTGTTGCTAATAATGTTTTGACTTCAGATTGCACGCACTGCTCTAGGGTTTTGCTTAAATAACCCTCCTCATTACGGTATTCTTCTATCTGATCAATAAAAAATAAGGTGAGTGGTTTAATCCGTATCTCACGAGTCAGGAGCTGTTTTTCTAACTGAAAATGCTCATGGACTGCGGTTTGTATCATTTTTTCTTGTACTGTTTGCGCATAAGAATAAGGATTGATCTTATTTCCCCGTTCTAGCTCCAACCCATTGGAAAGCACTACTACAGTTTTATTTAACCCTTCTATAGTTAAGCCCGTCATAGCAGGATGAATCCGGCTTAAAGACTCCCATTTAGTTAATTTGACAGATTGATGAGATTTACCTTCCGTAAGCTTAAAACTTGCTTCACGCCCATCAGTACTGACTAGCTTTACTAAAGCATTTTTACCTGCGTCAAACTCGGCAATATAACCATTAATCCCTTTCACCAACCCACGATTAAAGGATTCAATGGCAGTGAGGCGATAAACTAGGTTTTCATGTTTTTTAAAAGTCGCTCCATAGCGTAAAACAAACTGGGGTCTTATTTTTTGAATATTCTCCCATGTTTTTTTATCCTGATTAAACTTGTGGGGTTCATCAATAATCATAAAAGCGTTAGTGGCTGCCAAGGCTTCCATGGGCGTGTTATAGCGATCAAATAAGGTTTTATCAAACGACCGTGTCATGGTCTCGGAATTAATCATTCCAGAGTTAATCACTAATACCTGAATATGATTTTTATCAAAATTACCTGCCTCTACAAAATGACTAGCCGCTAGAGGAAAACTAGGCTTTTTACGCTTCTTTTGGTTTTGGCTCTCTACACTATGTAACTCAAGGGTTTTTTGATATTGATGATGAAAATGACGGCGACAACTCTCGGATTTTAAAAAACTAATGGTTCCTGCCTTGATGGGTAAGGTAGGTACCACCACAATAAATTTAAAAATTCCATAGGCTTTATTGAGTTCAAAAATAGTTTTGGTGTAAGTATAGGTTTTCCCTGTGCCAGTTTCCATCATCACATCAATGATAGAACCATCTTTTTTTATCTCCTCGATAATCCCAAAGCTTTGTTGAATCTTACGGATATTGTCATAATAAATAGGTTGATTTTGATATTGAAATACAGGATTAATACCATCGCTTTATACTCCTGATATTTTTTCTATAGGCAGATCGGCAAATACGCCAACCACACTTTCCACTGCCTTGGTTTGATGATCAAGATCATTTTCAAAGTTAAACTCTGCCATGGCTTAATACCTAATTTCTAGCTTAATCTGGCTAAGTTTTTTATTATTCTCTGGCTTTAAACTCTCTGCCAGCTCACGCAAACTTTTACTATCAAAATAATAACCAAAACACACCACCACAGTAGGACTAAATTCCCTATCCCCATCCATGGTTTGTAATAGGCTAATTAGATGATAGGTAGTAAATCCTTGATTCATAAGATAGAGATAATTCCCCCCAGTATGGCTCCCATAATAAGCATCATAGCCTGCTAAATCTTTAGCAATTAAGGCTTGAGTAAGCAGAAACCCATCATAGGTTTTCCAAGTGGTGAGCAAAGTTTGCATATCTTCAGGGGTAAGGGTACTGTGATTAAATAGCTGATACTGCTCCTGCTCCTCTGCTTCTTGATGATAATTTTCCCAAATAGGGGTAGTTTCAAATACTTTAAAGCCTAGATCCCCTGTATATTCTGGTTTTTCTTTCTTAATTTTATTACCAGCTCGAATCAGCCGTTCTTTGGTAATCTCAAAAATAGTAGGATTTTTTACTCCTAGCTCATCCTTCACAAAATCATAAGCAGTTTTATTTTTCTTGGGATCAATAGCTTCATTTAGCTGCACCAGAATATATTTTCTGTTTCCCCCATCTTCTGCATTGAGTTGCATTACTGCATCCCCAGTCGTGCCAGAACCAGCAAAGAAATCGAGGATTATGTCATCCTCCTGTGTATTACCAATTTGTAATAAGCACTTAATTAATACTGTTGGTTTTGGAAAATTAAATACCTTAATAAGGGTATCAAACAATGTCCCTACTTCTTCACTTCCACGTGCTGTGTTTTTAGCGTAGTCGATCCAAGTAGAAAATTTTTTTGTATTGTATTCGCCTTCTAACGGTTGATATATCTTTTCATAAACTATATAAGTTCCAGACTCTTCATCTTTAAGAAATTCTATATTCCCTTGTTGTATTTCATCTAACATTTTTTGTTTTTTCCACCTCCAACGTCCATCTTCTCCTTGTGGTAACATAGGATACACAGTTGCTCCATCTGGAGCAGAGATGGAATAGAATAGATTAGGTCTATCTAATCTACGGCTATTTGCTCCCCATTTTCTGGCAAGTTGAGTTTTATAGAATCTTTTTTTGCCACCGTCGTATTTTGGAAATTTTTCATCCTTCTTAATTTGTTCCCCAATAGTGAATCTACTTTTTGAATACATACAAATGTATTCATGTGCAACTATCAAAAATTTATTATCAGCTCCACCTCCTTTTCCTTTCCATGGAATTTGGGCAATACTGTTTTCTTCCCCAAATACATCATCCATGAGCATTTTGAGTTGAGCCACTTCATTATCATCAATGGAGATAAAAATCACCCCATCTTCCCGAAGCAGTTGTTTGGCAATATAAAGCCGAGGGTACATAAATGTGAGCCATGCACTATGGCTATTACTCTTACTTTGGGTAAAGTTTAGAATGCGTTTGGCTTGTTCCTCGTCAATATCTAATATTTTCTGTAATTCTTCAGCACGGTATTTCCGATTGTCCTGATAGACAAAGCCATCATTGCCTGTGTTATAGGGCGGATCAATGTAAATCATTTTCACCTGTTCATGGTATGCACCAACTAAGTGCTTTAATACCTCAAGGTTATCGCCTTTAATCAACAGATTTTGGGATTGAGTATGTTCCAGTTGATTGTTATGGAGGGTGTCTTCTTTTAATAAAGTGGTGGCAGGATCGGTGGCAAGTAATCGGGCATAATTCTTACCCAACCAACCCATAGAATAGCTTTCTTCAGATATGTCAATTTCTTGCCTACCTAGGGCTTGAGTGAATTTATCGAGTAAAAACTGACCGCTTTTATCAAAATATTGAGAAAAATGAGTTTGTAATAAATCCAGCTCACTAGGAATATGAATATTATGGGTAATAGAATTTTGGGTGAATTTTGATAAAGACTCCACCCTAGCATCAATACTGCTCATTTTTATCTCCTAGATGGTTTTAAGTTAGTTATAGTTATTAATTTATTTTTATTATTTTATCATTATCAATAAATACAAATAGATATTAATTATATTTAATCTAATATATTTGTATAATCAATAAACTGACTGTAAAGGATTGCTAAGAAGGATTGGATCTAAGTGGAGAGAAAAAAATATTTATGCTTTAGTAGAATAAAACTTAGGAAATAATAAATTAGGCTGTATTAAATATCATGGAATCCAAAACAAACTTTTTAAAAGATAAAGCAATAACTGAGGAAAAGGATAATTCTAGTGCAGTGCTAAAAGCTGAACGTACGCCCGGACTTTCAAGAGGTAAAGGAATAATAGCCCATGATTTTGATGCTCCCCTTCCTGAAGAGATTTTAAAAGAGTTTGAGAAGTGAGTTTAAATACTTGGTGAAAGGTTTAAAGTAACCAGTGATTAAACTTCTAACCGCTGTAATTTTTCTTCAATGGCATCGATTTATGCCCCGATGCTAAAACTGCCTTACGGTGTAATTCTGGATTAATTCGTACATTAAATGTCCCTTTGAGGGGCTTATCCGGGATTTTATCCAATTCGGCACAGGATTCTAAATACTCATCCACGGATTGCTGAAAGGCTTGTTCTAATAGTTTTAAGGTTTCTCCTTCATAGGTGACTAAATCTCGGATAAATTCTAGCTTACCAAATAATGCCCCTGTTTTAAGATCAGGTTCAATGGTACCTAAATAATCCTTATATTCTAAGTAATTCATCTTAAGTTCCTTGTGGCGTGTAAATCATGTACTTTAGGGCATGGAGGAAACGCCATATTAGTTGATTGGTTTATCACATTTTTAATGATAAAATGTGAGACATGAAACACCGTGCTTATAAATTCCGCTTTTACCCAACTGATGAACAAGCTAAATTGCTTGCTCAAACGTTCGGTTGCGTGCGGTTTGTCTATAACACGATATTGCGTTGGCGCACTGATGAGTATTACCAAGGCAAAGCAAAAATAGGTTATATTCAAGCAAGTGCTAAACTCACTGAATTGAAAAAACAACCTGAATTTGCTTTTTTAAATGATGTGTCTTGCGTTCCCACTCAACAAGCCCTTAGACACCAACAAACAGCGTTTAAGAACTTCTTTGAGGGTCGCACCAAATATCCAACATTCAAAAAGAAAACTCATCGGCAATCGGCTGAATTTACCAAAAGTGCGTTCAAATACACGGACGGTAAAATATACATTGCCAAAAGCAAAGAACCCCTTGATGTGCGTTGGTCTAGGCAACTGCCAAGTGAACCTAGCATTATTACTATTTCCAAAGACTGTGCAGGGCGGTATTTTGTATCGTGCCTGTGTGAATTTGAAAATCAAACCTTGCCAAAATCTGATACCAATATCGGTATCGACGTTGGTATTAAACACCTGTTTGTTACCGATAGTGGTATCAAAATCGATAATCCTCGCCTGACAGCTCAATACGCCACCAAACTTGCCAAAGCCCAAAAAACCTTGAGCCGTAAAAAGCTCGGTTCGGCTAATCGTGCCAAAGCTAGATTGAAAGTGGCTCGTATTCACGCCAAAATCTCCGATTGTCGATTAGATAACTTACACAAGTTATCTCGCAAATTAGTAAACGAAAACCAAGTTATTTGTGTTGAATCGCTTCGTGTAAAAAACATGATTAAGCACCCCAAATTATCCAAAGCGATTGCTGATTGTAGTTGGGCTAACTTTTTGACCCAATTAAAATACAAGGCGGATTGGGCTGGACGAACAGTTGCCAAGATAGACCAGTTTTTCCCAAGTTCTAAACGCTGTTCTAATTGTGGTTTTACTTTACCTTTTTTAGCCCTTGATACTCGCCATTGGGATTGCCCCGAATGCAAAACTACACATGATAGAGATATCAATGCTTCTAAAAACATACTAACCGCAGGACTTGCGGGGCTTGCCTTTGGAGAGAATGTAAGTCTTGTGTAGTTAGTCTGCATAAGCTAATCTCGTTGAATTAGGAAATACCCAGTAGCGATATTGGGAATCCCCTCACTTTAGGGAGGGGAGGATGTCAATGTTTATATTCCTCAATAAAATGGTTTATTGTTTTTAATTCAATAAAAAAAAGAGGAATAAACCTTATAAGATCTATTCCTCTTCTTTGTGAAGGGTAGTTTAATTTTGTGGATTGCTATCGCTTATAGCATTTAAGCGTTCTAGCAATTCATTTGCCACTTCTGGGGTAATAAGATTTTGTGACGTTGCTAATTCTCCAGTTAAATTATCTAGATCGGCTGAGTTGGCTTCGTCTTTTACTGAAGCGGTTTTAACCGAAGCAGTATTCAATGCAGATGGATTTAAGCTAACTCGATTAGCTAAAAACATTGAACCATTACTTAGAGATAGATTTGCCATTTCCTCTGCTGTAAGAGGCCCCTTAGAATTACTAATTATACCTATCATTTCATTCAACCCTCTTAGAGTAGCTACAAAAAATTGAGTATCTGAATCACCAAGCATGCCAAGATAAAGATTCTCTACCCCTGGATAAGGTCCTATTATTACCATTGATGTCCTTAATGTTCCAATATAAGTTCCAGCGACTATAGGTTCACCACCTTCTAAAGTGTCTTTCTTGGTAAGATTTACTAGACCTCCCGTGCTAACTAGAAGATTTGCAGGTGTGTACGTTGTTGACCAAAATCCAATTAAGGAATATACCTTGTTTGGCCCATAATTATAGTTAAACCGATGAATCCTAATTCCATTCACAGATAAATTACTTGAGCTATCCCAACGGTAAACATCGGTGTCCACAGGGGTAGAGGAATGATCTGGATTGGTTTTCACCATTTGGACTTGAGCCGTGTCATTATTGAAAATTCCATTGCCACTAGTCCAGGTGCCATCTAACTTGAATTTAGAGACAAAAAGCATATTATTTTGGGACTCAATATTAATGCCACTAAATTGATCGGTGGCCTGATCGGCCACATACCAACCATTTTCTGGTGCAAGTTGAGCTTGAGCATTTATAGATAATCCGAGTAAAAAAATACTAGTGAGTAAGTTTAGTTTTTTCATTGTTTTAATATTCCTAATAAAATGGTTTGTTTTTTATATTAAGCGGTTGTTTTAGTGCGGTATAGATACCAAACTAGTAATTGCTCATATCGTATATCTCATCTTCAACCACCATTTTGTAAAGATAGAGATTTTTACCTTTTACTTGCAATAATGGTATAGCCGACAAGGTCACTTAACTCACCATTGGATATAGCATTTGCTGGTAAAGCGAAAAGTAATAGGAATGCACTAGAGATTATTCTCTTCATTTTTTTGATATTCCTTGTCTTTCAGAAGAGAAAACAGCTTAAAAGCTACATTCTTTACCTAGAGTTTGGCGGACTAATTCAATGCCGGTGAGATCAAAGGTATCGGTGATGCCATTGCCTTGGACAAAGAGGTACTTACCTTTTTTCTGTTCAATTTGTTTGAACATATCTTCGGGCCAATAGTGGCTACGACCGCCCATTAATTCTCCTCGGTAGGCTTCCATATTGGTTTCCAGATTGAGAACCATTTTTTCAATGTTGCCACTGTCAATGCGGTAGTTAAAATCATGTTCCGTAACTAGTCTTTGTCTTATTTTAGAATCACCGGTGGTAGTATTTAATAATGCCCAGTAGTAATTGTTATGTTTCTCTCTAGTTTCCGTTTCGGTCTGTATCCAAGGTTGTTTTAAGCGGGTGTTCAGAACAAGATCATTATTTCTACAGCTGAAGAAAAATTGATATTGCTCATTGGCACTGACACCCCACACGGTGGCACCCATAATCCCTGCGGTGGGATGAGTGATAGGATCTAGCACTTCCCAGCCATAGCTAGCACTACTGGCAAGAAGGTAGACGATACTGACTATTATTTTTTTCATTTTGCAGTTCCTCAGTATTGAGTAAATATGGTTTATTACTTATGGTTATTGAAGCATTAGCTTTTTAATAAAAGCTAAAAAAAACTAGCATTTTACCCCCCCCCCGATGATAAATAACAAGCTGAATTTATTATAAAAATAAATATTCTTATAATCATTAGGGTAGAAAAAGATGAAACCTAAAAAGAGATTATTAATAAAGGATTTTATTAGAAGAAAGAGAAAAATTGTTTTTAAGTGTTAGGAGGAATCAGTGGGTTATTTGGATAATAACTAAGAGAGATATTGGCTAGTATCCATTAGCAGAAAGCATTAAAATTTCAATTTTTTAAGTAGATTTTACCTATGCCTGATCCCCAATATTCTAATTCTGCCATTCGTAGCTTTGTTCGTAGGGAAGGACGAATTACGGTTGCTCAAAAAAAAGCCTTAGAAGAATTATGGTCTAAGTATGGATTAACATTACAAAGTGATAGCTTAGAGTTAGCCAGTATTTTTCCTATCCAAACACCCATCGTGCTAGAAATTGGCTTTGGTAATGGGGATTCTTTAGCGAGGCAAGCCTTAGAGAATCCTGCAATCAATTTTCTTGGGGTAGAAGTCTATCGCCCGGGCATTGGTCATTTACTCACCCAAATAGAATCTTTAGCTTTAACTAATTTGCAACTGATCAATGAAGATGGGGTTAAAGTGTTGACCAGCCTTGCTGATCAATCTTTAGCAGGGGTGCAGATTTTTTTTTCTGATCCTTGGCCCAAAAAACGCCATCACAAACGGCGATTAATTCAGCCTGCTTTTGTAGATTTACTCTGGCATAAAACAATACCTCAAGGTTGGGTGCATTTAGCTACAGATTGGGAAAATTATGCTATACACATGAATATGGTATTTGAACAATACGCAGGATTTTCTCCTTGCTTGCATGAAGAAATACCTAAACAAGCTCCTCAGCGACCGCTGACTAAGTTTGAGAATCGGGGGCAAAACTTAGGTCATGGTATCTGGGATTTGTGGTTTAGGCGAATTTAGTACCTTGATTAATAAAAAATTAATATTTTAATTTTATAATCAAAATATTACTATATTTATTTTAAATAAAATCAAATGATTAGTAGTATTAATTTGTATCCATTCATAAAACTACTTTTTTATAATATAAAATTAACAAGTAACTAAAAATTCTTACCGAATACGAGGTATAAAAAAATGAAAAAAATTAAGGGTATTCACTTTATAGAAAAAGCCGATGAGTATCGGTGTATTGATAGGGATAATGATATATGGGAAAGCGGTGAATGGGAGATCTCACAAAATCAGATAGAACACCTTATAGGTGGCTATATTCTTTTACACAGAAACGAGGATGATCCTTCCTATCTTGGGGGGCGTATTAGTGATATTCGAAGTGGTACAAAAAAAGGGCGGGTAGTTTTCCAGTTTGCCTTTGATTATCGATGTATTGGTAGAAATACAGATAGTTCTGGGTGGATGAATGAAAAAAAATATGATTATTATGAGTGATAGGTAATTTTTTGAAATTATCCTAGCTAGATAGAATAAACCCCAAATAAGCTATTTATTTGGGGTTTATTATTGTCTTTTGTTTACTAAATATAAATTAAAAATCTTGCATTTTGTCTGTATCATTACCATCGGTAGCAAATCCTGCTTCTCGCATCGCCTCTTCCACCGTATGAAAAGATCCAAACACAAGTATCCGATCTCCGGGTCTTGCATGTCCTAGAGCTTGTAAGTAAGCCATTGGTATACTTGAGCATAAACTGATTTTTTGAGGATCAATAATAGAATTAATGCGCCAGAAAAGTGCATCTTCTGTTAATCCTCGATCCCCCATTAATCCCCCTAAAAACCAAGTATGAATATGATTTTTAAGAATTGCTACTGTACCTTCAATATCCTTATCTGCCAGCATACTAAATACCCCGTAGGTTCTGCCTTGTATGGGGTATTGATCTAGAGATTGAGCGAGTAATTGTGCTCCTTGAGGATTATGGGATACATCAAAGATTTGCTCTACTGTTCCTATGACTCGTTGAAATCTTCCCTGAAGAGTGATCGATTCTAACCCTTTGGGTATAGATTCTTTTGAAGTAGGAAATCGATCCTTGATTAGCTCAAGTGCCATTAATACCCCAGCGGCATTTTGATATTGATATATGCCTTTTAGGTTAGGATGTGGCAAATGGTCATGCTGGGTATGTTTGCTCTCCCAAGACCAATCCTGTTTAGTAAAATGATAGTGGTAATTTTCCCCTGCTTGATAAAAAGAAGTGTTGAGTTCTTTTGCGCGCTTAATAAGCGATTGAGGGGGATCAAAATCTCCGCAAATCGCAAATTGGTTAGGGCGAAAAATCCCTGCTTTTTCTAAACCAATAGCTTCTCGGGTGTTACCTAGAATGTGGGTATGATCCAAATCTACCGTAGTAACTATGGCAATATCTGGATCTAGGGCATTGACCGCATCTAATCGTCCACCCAATCCTACTTCCAATAAGGCAATCTCTATTTTTTCTCTATGGAAAATATCTATTGCCGCTACAGTGCCAAATTCAAAATAACTAAGTGAAGTATTTTGGCGAGCTTTATCAATCCGATCAAATGAATCACAAATAACTTCGTCAGTGACAGGGTTCCCCTGAAGTTTAATCCGTTCGTTGTAGCGAAATAGATGAGGTGAGGTATAACTCCCTACTTTATAACCGGCGATAATTAAAATACTTTCAAGCATGGCGACGGTAGATCCTTTACCGTTAGTGCCTCCCACCGTAATGATAAGAAAGGGTGGCTGAGTTAATTCCATTTGCCGTAGCACAGTTCCTGATCGAACTAACCCCGGATCAATTCTAGGCCAGTGGGCATTTTCTTGCCAATCGAGCCAATCTTGAAGCTGGGAGAATCTAGCCATAAAAATTTAGATAACTAAGTAGGTATTGCAGGCTGATGGGTTAGTATCGCAAGTAAACTGGCAATCCGCTTAGGTAATTCACGGCGATCTACAATCATATCAATAGCACCATGCTCCAATAAAAACTCACTGCGTTGAAACCCTTTAGGTAATTTCTCTCGTACAGTTTGTTCAATGACTCTAGGCCCTGCAAAGCCAATTAAGGCACCGGGTTCAGCGATATTAATATTGCCTAACATGGCAAGACTAGCACTGACCCCTCCCATCGTAGGATCGGTCAATACAGAAATAAAAGGTAATCCAGCTTGATTGAGCTGCGCAAGTGCGGCACTGGTCTTACTCATTTGTAATAGGGAAAATAACCCCTCTTGCATTCTTGCACCACCGCTGGCAGAAAAGCATACCATAGGAATTTTATAGGAAATAGCGACCTCTGCCCCACGGACAAATCGTTCCCCTACTACCGATCCCATAGAGCCACCCATAAAATTAAATTCAAAGGCAGCAACGACTACAGATAGTCCTTGCACATGACCTTTGACTACAATAAGTGCATCATGTTCTCCTGCTGTCTTTTGAGCTTGGGTAATCCGATCTTTGTATTTTTTAGTATCTTTAAATTTTAGGGTATCTACAGGCTGTAAATCAGTACCGACTTCCTCTTGCTCCCCTTGGTCAAGAAATAATGAAAGCCGCCGCCTAGCACCAATACGTTTGTGATCGTCACAATGAGGGCATACATCTAAATTACGCTCTAGCTCCATGTGATATAACACCGAATCGCAGGCACTACATTTGCGCCATAATCCTTCAGGTACTGACTTACGTTTAGGACCTCGAGTCGTTACTTTGGAGGGGATAAGTTTTCTAAACCAATTCATAAGGTTACTTTATCTATTTCTACTCTCATAGCATGGAGAACAGCACTTACTTCTTCTAAAATTTTCTCAGAATCGTTTTGATATTGTTCAATATATTTAATCAATGCAGTCCCTACCACTGCTGCATCGGCTACTGTAGCGATTTGTGCTGCTGAATGGGGATCATGAATTCCAAATCCTACCCCCACAGGAATAGAGGTATAGTGACGAATAGAGGCTACCCGCTCTCCTACTTCCTTTATATCTAAAGCGTTAGATCCAGTCACCCCTTTTAGGGAAACATAATAAATAAAACCTTTTGCTAACTTGCACACTTGCTCAATCCGTTTTGGCGTGCTGGTGGGCGCAAGTAAAAAAATAGGTTCTAATTGATGATCCGTATAAGCTTCAAGTAGTAGTTTTGCCTCTTCTGGAGGTACATCTACCGTAAGTACTCCATCTACTCCATGAGCAGCGGCTTCTTTAGCAAAGCATTGATAACCCATGCTTTCAATCGGATTTAAATAACCCATGAGTACCACTGGGGTATCTAAATCTTGTTGGCGGAATTCTTTTACCATAGCAAGGACTCTAGGCAAAGTAGTCCCTGCTTTCAAAGCCCGTTCGCAAGCCTTTTGAATTACTTGACCATCTGCCATAGGATCAGAAAAAGGTACCCCAAGCTCTAAAATATCTGCTCCGGCTGCTACTAACCGATGCATTAGTGCAACGGTAATTTCTGGGCTAGGATCACCAGCAGTAATATAAGGGATTAGGGCTTTTTTCCCTTGCTGCTTCAAAGTATCAAAACGACACTCAATCCGACTCATAAGGACACTCCTTGAGCCTTAGCGATTGTGGCCATATCCTTATCTCCCCGACCAGATAAATTAACAATGATACTTTGATCGAAAGACATAGTGGGTGCCAATTTCATGGCATAAGCCAGAGCATGGCTACTCTCTAAAGCAGGAATAATCCCTTCGTTTTTTACTAGAGCATAAAGCCCAGCAAGAGCTTCTTTATCCGTAATGGCTACATAATTGGCTCGCCCTGTATCTTTAAGCCAAGCATGCTCTGGTCCAACTCCCGGATAATCTAACCCTGCTGAAATAGAATGAGTATCAATGATTTGCCCATGGCTATCTTCAATTAAATAAGTGCGATTACCATGAAGTACCCCCGGTCTACCGGCACATAGGGAAGCCGCATGACGGCCTGTTTCAATTCCATCGCCTGCAGCTTCTACCCCATAGAGAGCCACTTCTTTGTCTTGAATAAAGGGATAAAATAAGCCCATGGCATTAGAACCACCACCAATACAAGCGACCAGTGCATCGGGGAGTTTGCCCGTTTGTTCTAAAATCTGAGATCGGGCTTCTTGCCCGATAATGGCTTGAAAATCCCGTACCATGGTGGGATAAGGATGAGGACCTGCCACCGTACCAATAACATAAAAAGTATTATCCACTCGAGTGACCCAATCCCGCATGGCTTCGTTCAAAGCATCTTTTAGGGTGCGAGATCCGGAAGTGACCGAAACCACTTCTGCCCCCAGTAACTTCATTCGATACACATTAGGGGCTTGTCGCTCTATATCTTCAGCCCCCATATACACAGTACATTCCATGCCTAAACGAGCAGCTACTGTAGCCGTGGCTACCCCATGTTGCCCTGCCCCCGTTTCTGCAATGAGGCGGGTTTTTCCCATCCGTTGTGCCAGTAAGGCTTGCCCTACCGTATTATTAATTTTGTGCGCCCCGGTATGATTAAGATCTTCTCGCTTTAAGAAAATTTTAGCCCCACCCAGAGATTGACTCCATCGCTTAGCAAAGTATAAAGGAGTAGCCCTACCCACATATTGGATAAGATCGTGTTTTAACTCTGCTTGAAATTCTGGATCGTTACGGTAATGTTCATAGGCTTGACGAAGGGCTTCTACTGGCTCCATTAAAGTTTCAGCAATGAAGCAGCCCCCGTAAGGACCAAAATGTCCCTGATCATCAGGCATCATTTGATAATTATCTTGAATCGGCATTGGCTACTCCCTTCATAAATGCTGCCATTTTTACTGTATCCTTGATTCCTTTACTCCGTTCAATTCCACCACTCACATCTACCCCATAAGGCTTCACTTGTCTAATTCCTTGGGCTACATTCTCTGGAGTTAGTCCGCCAGCAAGGATAATTTCTTTAGTCAAATCTAATGGTATTTTATCCCAATTAAAAGTCTGTCCTGTCCCACCCGGTGTACCTTGCTGATAAGTATCGAGTAAAAGAGCAGCTGCTTCTTGATAAGTTTCTGCCATCTGAGGTAAGGAGATTCCTTCTTTCATGGAAATGGCTTTAATATAGGGTTTATTATAACAGTTACATTGGGCTGGAGATTCATCTCCATGAAATTGGATGGTATCAATGGGTACCGCATGTAACACATCTTTGATTTCCTGTTCCTGGGCGTTGACAAATAACCCTACGATGCTAATAAATGGAGGAAGGGTTTGGGTAATTTCTATGGCTTGGGAAATAGTCACAAATCGAGGACTTTTAGGATAAAACACTAACCCAATGGCGTCTGCCCCATGATGAATAGCAGCAAGGGCATCTTCACGGTGTGTGATACCACAAAATTTTACCCGGGTTCTCATCGCTTAAAAATAATTATGCATTAGAGGATTGCAGGATAGTTAGGTTTAGGTAAATCAAACTGTGCTGGATAATCCACACCTACCAAGTATAAGCCATCGGGCGGTGCAGTAACACCCCCCAACGCTCGAGAGCGTGCTTGAAGTACTTGATCTGCCCATTGGGGTGGTTGTTCGCCTTGACCAATAGTCATTAATACCCCGGCAATATTCCGCACCATATGCTGTAAAAAGCCATTGGCAGCAATATTCATCAAAATCAGATCTTCTTTTTGGATAAGCTCTAGATGATAAATAGTTCGGATTGGACTTTTAGCTTGACAACCAGTAGCACGAAAAGAGGAAAAATCATGCTCCCCGATTAAGTACTGGCTCGCTACTTTCATGGTAGCTAAATCAAGAGAATGACAACACCAAGTGATTCGCTTGTGATGGAGCGCCGATCGCACCCTTCGAGTTAAAATTCGGTATTGATAATAGCGAGCTTGGGCAGCAAACCGAGCGTGGAAAGTATCTTCTATAGGCTTTGCCCACAATACCACCACATCCCGAGGTAAATTGGCATTACAACCAAATACCCAACTATGCTCTGGGCGATATACCTCTGTATCAAAGTGAATCACCTGCACCATGGCATGGACTCCTGAGTCGGTACGACCCGCACAAATCACTTTTACAGGATGATTAGCTACTTTACTAATGGCTTGTTCTAACACTTCCTGAACTGTACGCACTCCCAATTGCTGTTGCCAGCCAGAAAAACGAGTCCCTTCATACTCTACGCCTAGAGCAATTCTCATATCAAAATTTTTTCAGGTAGAATAACAAATTAAAAAATATAAAGAATGATAACCATTTTATTAAGCTACTTAGGAATCCTATGAATATTCTCTCTTCTCTATCCAATGACGCTTGGTTTTTTATTGGTCTGATTTTCTTTCTCTGGCTATATTTTCATTTCCAACTTTATAAAAAAAATGAAAAAGCCATTGCCTATGGTCCTGCTATTCTCACCACCCTTGGTATTTGTGCTACCTTCTTTGGTATTGCTAAAGGGTTGCTTGATTTTGATGTCAATAACATTGAATCAAGCCTTCCGGAATTGTTATCTGGACTAAAGACTGTTTTTTTAGCTTCCTTTGCCGGTGTTTCTGGGGCATTACTCATTAAGCTTCATTACCATTTTCTCTTTCCTCATAAAGAGAGCAGTAATACGGATCATCCAACTTCTTATCAACAAGATATTGCCCCTTTGTTACAAGGTATCCAACAAGCTTTAACAGGTAATGAAGAGACTTCCCTTGTTTCCCAACTTAAACTCCTACGACAAGATTTTAAAGATTCATCTAAGGAGATGAAAGATTCATTCAAGACTGAATTAGGTGAATTTAAAACAGAAAATAATAAAAACTTACATAATCTAGAAATCGCACAAAATGAGGCGATAAAGAAACTCTCTGAAATGGGATCAAAATCTTTGATAGAAGCACTTCAAAGTGTAATTCAAGATTTTAATAATAAACTCACAGAACAGTTTGGGGAAAACTTCAAAGAACTCAATAAAGCTGTGGGTAAGCTGTTAGATTGGCAAGAAAACTATAAAAATCATATCGAGCAAATAACTCAACAATATCAAGCTATTCGTACATCTACAGAAACTGCTACTCAAAATTATCAACAGCTGGTGGATAAATCTAGCATTTTTACTCAAGTTGCCAGCGATCTTTCAGGGTTACTCACCGCTTTAGAAGCCCAAAAAAAGACCTTAATTAATACGCTAGAATCCTTGGGAACACTATTAACCAATGCTTCTGGTAGCTTGCCTGAAATTGAAAATAGAATCATGGAATTAACTGGTCAACTCACCCGAGCAGTAAAAGATAGTCAAGATACCATCAACCAGTCCTTATCAGAAAATACAGCATTACACAAAGCAGCCATAGAGCAGGTTGGAGAAAATCTCAATCAAACCACCCATAATTTAAAAGAAAAATTGGAAGAATTGACCGCTGACACAGCTAAAAAGTTAACCAATTCAACGCAAAATTTAACTCAATCCGTTGAGGAGAATCAAAGAGTAGTTAATAACTCATTATTAAAGAGTACCGAATTACATGAACAATCAGTAAAAGAGGTTGGAGAAAATCTCAATCAAACCACCCATAATTTAAAAGAAAAATTGGAAGAATTGACCGCTGACACAGCTAAAAAGTTAACCAATTCAACGCAAAATTTAACTCAATCCGTTGAGGAGAATCAAAGAGTAGTTAATAACTCATTATTAAAGAGTACCGAATTACATGAACAATCAGTAAAAGAGGTTGGAGAAAATCTCAATCAAACCACCCATAATTTAAAAGAAAAATTGGAAGAATTGACCGCTGACACAGCTAAAAAGTTAACCAATTCAATGCAAAATTTAACTCAATCCGTTGAGGAGAATCAAAGAGTAGTTAATAACTCATTATTAAAGAGTACCGAATTACATGAACAATCAGTAAAAGAGGTTGGAGAAAATCTCAATCAAACCACCCATAATTTAAAAGAAAAATTGGAAGAATTGACCGCTGACACAGCTAAAAAGTTAACCAATTCAATGCAAAATTTAACTCAATCCGTTGAGGAGAATCAAAGAGTAGTTAATAACTCATTATTAAAGAGTACCGAATTACATGAACAATCAGTAAAAGAGGTTGGAGAAAATCTCAATCAAACCACCCATAATTTAAAAGAAAAATTGGAAGAATTGACCGCTGACACAGCTAAAAAGTTAACCAATTCAATGCAAAATTTAACTCAATCCGTTGAGGAGAATCAAAGAGTAGTTAATAACTCATTATTAGAGAATACCGAATTACATAAAAAATCAGTACAAGAAGTCGGAGAAAAACTAGAGCAGAGCACAAAGGATTTAGGCAAAGAGCTAAATAATCTAGTCACCGAGATGGGCAGAAAAATCGCAGATTCGATCCAAAACTCCACTGGGGATTTAGAAAGTGCTATTTCTAAAGTAGGTGAACAAATGAATAATTCAGCAAGTGAATTTATCGATTCGTCTCGCACCAATCAAAAAGAAATTAGTCGTGCAGTGACGGAAAATATAAATCAAATTCGCACTTCTACGGAAGAAGTAGGGCAAGATTTAAAACAATTAAACCAAGAGTTTAATATAAAAATTGAAGAATCTATTGCAAATACCAATAAGCAAGTAGCTACTTTAGATAAAGCACTTTCTGAAGAGCTCACAAAATCCTTAGAAAGTTTAGGGCGGCAGCTAACTAGCTTATCAGAGAGATTTGTTAAAGATTATACCCCATTGACCGAAGAGCTACGCAAGGTAGTGAATATTGCCAATCATAGATAAAAAATAATCATGATTCAAAATAACCAAAACCATTTACCTCGGGAAGATCATTGGATTCCTCTGGCTGATTTAATGACTGGATTAATGGTCATTTTTATGCTAGTTGCCATTAGCTTTATGATTAAAGTTAAACAGGAGGCGTTAAAAGCCGAACAAGAAGCAATTAAAGTGAAGAAAATCGCCCTTATTTATAATGAAGTAAAGCTAGAATTGTACCGTGATTTGCATCAAGAATTTGCCCCAGATTTACCTTTATGGGGAGCAGAGCTAAAAAAAGATTTAACCCTACGGTTTAAAGAACCAGAAGTATTATTTGATATAGGTCAAGCCGCACTTAAGCCAAGATTTACGGCTATTTTAAATGATTTTTTCCCTCGCTATATTAGGATTTTGGATTCAAACAAATACCGAAGTTATATTGAAGAGATTCGGATTGAGGGGCATACCTCCAGTATTTGGAATCAGGATACTACAGAGCATCAAGCCTATTTTTTAAATATGGCACTGTCCCAATCTCGCACTAGAAGTGTGTTAAGCCATGTATTTCTATTACCTCAAATTCAGAATGAGCGGTTATGGCTAAAAAAGCATTTAACTGCCAATGGACTTTCCTCTTCAAAATTAATTTACCATCAGGATGGCACCGAAAATAAGCGTTCCTCCCAACGAGTGGAATTTAAAGTTAAGCTCAATGCCGATGATCGGATTGCAGAGATTCTAAATATGGTGCAATCATGAAATTGCCTGATTTTTATCAATTTGCTCCACTCAATCGTCTAAAAGAGAAAATGGGAATCAAGCAAGATCATTATGGAGATTTTTCTATGACAGTAGAGTTAAGCAATCGACTCACTGAAGCAGAGCTTAAGCAATTAAACTCAGTTGAAGGGATTGATATTTCTTCTAATGATATTATTGAACATCCTGATGATGGTACTTTAGTTTATAAAGGGAATCGGGTACTGCTCTATATTCGGGATGTGGCAAGTTATTCTGGCAGAGAACAAGCCCCTAAATTTCACCTTGCTTATTGTGGCACTCTTAGAGATATGCAAAGTACAGGGAGGTTTGATCGATATGTAGTTTCTACCCATACCGATGGGCAATTTAAAATTAATATTATTATTGGTAATAAACCATTTCCAGAAATACGCCCTTTAAACGTATGTAAAAACTGCTTAAGTAAACTTAATTTTGATGGCTATAAATCTTTAAAAATGGGTGAACAGCGATCTCAGTTTGTCGCTGATTTTAAAATTACTGATTTCTTTGCAAAATATCCCCAATCTCTTCATGCCCAAACACCTAAATATAATGCTGATAATGCACCATTAAATGTTTATCCTGATGATTTCTCTGAGATTAGCAGGAAAGCCAAGGAAATAGCAAACTGGTGCTGCGATCAATGTGGTAAAAATTGCTCAAAAGAGAAAACAGGACTTCATACCCATCATATTAATGGCTCAAAGCATGATAATCGCCTTATTAATCTCAAAGTGCTATGTGAATTCTGCCATACTCAACAACCCCATCATCAGCATATGAAAGGATTGAGGCAGCGGTGTTGATAGCCAAGTTGTTGTAATTGCTCAATGGTCATTTGTTCGATGGCAGATTCGGTCATTTTATTCATGATTTTTTATAATTAATTTTGCTTTAATTCAATACGACTAAGTCGTATAATTTCATAAGAAAAAATAAGATAATTCAATATGTACACTGTATGCGAAACTACCCTATTTAATAAACTCTATCCTGACTATTGGACAGAGGATGAATACAACGAATTTAAAGTATTTATTGCATCGAACCCAGAAGCTGGAGATGTTGAACCTAACGCAGGTGGTATCCGAAAAATTCGTTGGGGAGCTAGTCATATAGGTAAACGTGGTGGTGTACGGATAATTTATTATAATCGATTGGCAAACGGTCAAATTTGGTTACTTACCATTTATGGCAAAAGCGCCGTAACACAGCTGAAAAAATCGCTATTAAAGCAACTTGTGGAGAAACTCAATGGAACTTTCAAATAAACAAATTGAAGCACGGGATGCAAAACGGGACATTGGGGCAGAATTATTACAAGCCGTGGATGAGATGCTGGCTAATACCCCTGTACGTACCCATATCATTACCCAAACTGATGTTGCCCTTGCTCGGCAAAAAGCCCAATTAAGCCAAAAAGAATTTGCCCAGATTTTGGGTATTTCGGCTCGTACTTTGGAAAGTTGGGAGCAAGGGATTCGCAAACCCTCAAAAGCAGCACAATCACTAATTAAACTATTTATCAAAAACCCAGATTTTGTTAAAGATGCGTTAATATGAGAAATATTCTCAATATTGATGGCTATTCTGCGGTGGTAACATATGATCCAGAAATTGAGATGTTTCGGGGAGAGTTTATTGGTCTAAAAGGTGGTGCAGATTTTTATGCCTCTTCAGCTCAGGAACTCAAAACCGAAGGTAAAAACTCGCTGGATGTGTTTTTAGCTGTGTGCCAAGAACGTGGCATTGAACCAAAAAAACACTCGTAGGGATAAGTCCACACAACAACAGGATATAAAAAAGCAATTAGCTTGGCAAATACATTGGCGTTTTAAGCGATGGTTAAAGTAAGTGATTTACCTAGTTTCGATATAGCAGATTATCTTGACAGTGAAGAGGCGATTGCTGAATACCTTAGCATTGTGCTGGAAGAGAATGACTCAGAATTATTCATTGCTGCGTTAGGAGATATTGCCTGGGCGAGAGGTATGGCACATATTGCGAAAGAAAAAAGAAACAGGACTAGGGCGTGAGTCTTTATACAAAGCGTTACGGGAAGGATCAAGGTTCTGTTTTGCATAAACTTTAGGAAGTACCCCTTTTAGTTGGGGATTTTCATTTTCAATAGCTTCCATCGCACTATCTACCATCTGCCCGATGGTGGGCTGTTTGGCGTTATTTTGTAAATAAGCCCAACGGGCTGATTCAGGGACAAAAAAGATATTATGTTTTATATACTCATCCCGATCTTCTGGGTCTGCCCATTCAAATCCTCCTTCGCCGGCAAGCAATAACCCATGGTGGGATTCAAAAGAATCGCTAATGTATTTTAAGAAAATTAAACCCAGTACCACATGCTTATATTCTGCCGCATCAATGTTTTTTCTGAGCTTATCTGCTGCTTTCCATAAAATGATTTCTAGGGGTTCTTGCTTGATTTGTTTATTTTGCTTTGCGGTAGGTACCATTAGGTTGTTGTGCTTAAAAAAATGAGAATTTAATCAATACGCAGATAAAAGAATCTGTAGATCTAGGTTGTAAACCCATAGGAAAGAATTCATGGGAGGTGAAGAGATGTCATAGTCTTCGTTAGGAATGCTATATTTTTCCGTGGGAAATAATTTTAATGTTGTCTAAGTTTAAATTTTGATAGTCAAATTCTTCTGTTTTACTATCATGGGTTAAAGCTTGATCAATTTTTTCTTCCGCATTTTGTTCTGCTTCAATAGAGAGCGAATCATCCTCAGTACGAGGATTTAACTCTAAGCTGATTTCATTACCATACCCAATATCTTCTTCATCATAAGAGGAGTAAGCAGAAAAATTTACTTGCTGGTAATTATCTTCAAGATTGTAGTTTGTATTTTCTGCTAGGTTTATTTCTTCACGGGCTATGTTTTCTTCCTTGGTTAAGAGAGGATGAAAATGCGTGAGACTATCAGTAGGATCAAAATTATAAGCAGTTTCCACATCTATATTTTGAATATTACTAGGGCTTTTTTCTAAGTTTATTTTTAAGCCCTCGTCTACATTGTTTTGTGTGGTCTGAGCTGTTTCCTCACCGTTTATATTGGTATATCTTCCTATTTTTTTTAAGTCGGAGGGAAAAATTTCTCTTACTTCTATTGAAGCTAATTTCTGCTTTGGAGGAGGAAGCAGTTGCAATTTACTCTTCAAACTATTTTCTTGGCTATTGTGATCTAGATTATTTTCTATAGCTTGCTTATCATCTTTATCACTCTTATCTGCTTGGTAGTGTTCTTGGTGAAGAAAACTAGGCGTGCTGATTTGTTCCTTGATTAAGGTTTGCCATAATAAGTTGTTATTCTCACTTTCATCTTCCTTCTTTTTGCCTAATTTAAAGGGGAGTTTGATATTATTTAAATTAAAAGGAGGTAAAGAGGGCTGGCCCGGTTTAGTACGAAAATCTTGCCATTTAGATTTTATCTCATGAATAATTCCAGAAATTCTGCTTTTTTTATCTTTATATTCTTGATATTCTTGATAAGAAATTTGACTAGCTTCATCTTGGTTTATACTCGTTTCTGATATTGCTTCAGATTCTTTGATTATTGAGTTAATTCCCTCTTTTTCCGGATATGCTTCTATAGATTGCTCTGCTAATGAATCTTCATATGCTTCTAATTGTGCCTTTCTTCGCCGATACCATAAGGCAAATACAAGTAATATTCCACTGCCCCCTAGTAGAGGCGTTCTGATAGAATCAAAATCAAAGGATGCACTTTGATTGACAGGCTGGATAGGCTGTTGAGGAGTTTGTAGGGTTTTTTGTTGGCTAATCTGAGGTTGCGTGTTCGGTACTTCATTTTTAGGTTTTTCAGAAGCAGTGGTTGTAGCTAGATTTGATGGTTGATCATAGACTATGGAATTTGAATTAATCCGTGTATCTTGTGCATTTATTATCTTATCTATGCTCTTAATAAGAGATTGAATGGTTTGATCTTGATCCCTGAGTCGATTATTAATTTGAATAATTTGATCTTCTAAAATGGCAATTTGATTAGTATAGCTCAACCCTATCCCTTTCTCTTCAGAATCAAATTCATCTTCTTCATCATCATGAAGTTCTGCACTTTCTGATGTGGCATATTGATTGTGCTGATCTTTCCAACTACTCGTTTGCTGTTGTACTTGATTAGCCGCTTCATTGGCAGAGGTAATAGCTAATACTTCTTTTTCACTAGGGATCTGAAGTATTTTTCCTACTTTTAGGCTATTGATGTTTTCACGAAAAAACGCCTGAGGATTAGTTTTTTGCAGTGCCAGCATCATTTGTTGGATAGTAATAGAGGTAGAGGTATGGGAAGGGAGTAATTTTCGGGCAATAATCCAAAGGGTATCGGAAGAGGTAGTAGGTCCGTAAGTATGAGTAGTATCTTGTACTGTGTCAGATGCAAGCGTTTGCTCTTTATTAGCATGAGGTAAATCAAAAAGTACGGTATATTCTTTGAGTAACTCCCCTTTAGACCAAGATACTGAAACTAAAAAACTGATAAAAGGCTCTTGAATATGTTCTTGAGAGCTAGCATACACAAAAACTTTTTTATCCCTGTGCCCTAGTTTAAAACTTAACTGTCTTAGTATTGAAGGATAACTTAGACCTGCATGGATAAATTCCTCTTCTGAGGCCAGTTTAATTTTGAGCTCTTTTGGAGAAATATGGTCTATATCATAGAGTGGTATTTCTGCTTCAAAAAACTGACCAAATTTTGATTTAACCTGAATCTCGCCAAGACTGATACTATAGCTATTCCATGACAAAAAAATAGAGAGTAACCCAATAATAAATTGGTAAGTGGTTTTCATCTTTTGCTTTTTTTATTTTAATAAGGCAAAGAATCATCATTATTTTATTTTTATGCTGGTAGGGATGAATAATCTATATAGCCCTCCTCAGTTCCGCCCCACCAACCTATCGAGCGAAGCTCATTGTAAATTCCCCCCTGCTTAATTCGTTCAGGTAAATCAGGGTTAGCGATAAATAATCGACCAAAAGAAATAAGATCAAACGTGCCCTGGGTAATATAGTTAGTTGCTGACTCTGGCGTGATACCCCCATTGCCTATTAACACCCCTTGGTAATTGGGTTTAATCATCTCTATAAGCTGTGGCATTTCTCCTGATGGGGTATTCCAAGTATTAGCATCAGCAAGATGGATATAGAGTATTCCAAGATCGCTTAGCATTTTGGCTGCTGCACTATAGGTTTCACTTGAATTAGGATCTAAAGCGTTATTATAAGCAGCGGTAGGAGAAAGGCGAACCCCTAGCCGATGAGCACCTATTTCACTAATGACTGCTTGAGTAATTTTTTTCAAAAACCGCAAGCGATTTTCT
Source organism: Candidatus Nitrosacidococcus sp. I8 (assembly GCF_945836005.1). Classification (NCBI taxonomy): domain Bacteria; kingdom Pseudomonadati; phylum Pseudomonadota; class Gammaproteobacteria; order Chromatiales; family Chromatiaceae; genus Candidatus Nitrosacidicoccus; species Candidatus Nitrosacidicoccus urinae. The sequence continues at coordinate 1,127,291 of NZ_OX241534.1, forward strand.
AGGCTTCCTCCATAATCATCTTCACGACGATTGACGACTGGGGATAAAAATTGCTGAATTAAATAGCCATTAGCACCATGAAACTCTACCCCATCCATTCCTGCTTTGATTGCATTGATTGCCCCTATCCGAAAAGCTTCAATAGTTTGCTCAATATCAGTGATGGTCATCGCTTGAGATGGAGTGGCTACAATTTTAGTGTAATAGCCATTAGCGAGCTGTCCGTAAACATTGAGGGAATCTAAATCATCATTTAATCCAGAAGGAGAAAGGGGGGGTTGACCATTTAGAATAGTATAAGCACCTGCCCGACCTCCATGCCAGAGCTGCATAAAAATTCGTCCACCCTTACGATGCACTTCATCCGTAATTTTTTGCCAACCTTGGATTTGTGCTTCGGTATAAATCCCCGGTGCTTTTTCAAAGGCACAGGAACGAGGAGAAACGCTCGTGCCTTCCGTAATAAGCAATCCTGCAGAAGCCCGTTGTCCATAATAGGAAATGCTCATAGGAGCTGGTACATCTCCTGCTACAGCACGACTTCGCGTCATTGGGGCTAAAATAACCCGATTAGGTAATTCTAAACTTCCTAGCTTAAAAGGATCAAAAAGTGCGGACATTGTATATGCTCCTTAAATTTATAAATAATCTTTAATGAGTAATTCTGCAATTTGTACACTATTGAGAGCAGCCCCCTTACGAACATTATCGGAAACTACCCATAAATTGATCCCTTGAGGATGGGAAATATCTTCCCTAATCCTCCCTACAAATACCCCATCTTTGCCTGAGGCTTCTGTAACTGCTGTAGGATAACCCCCATCTTTGCGCTCATCTATTACGGAAACACCCGGTGCTTTTTCTAGCAATTCTTTTACTTCAGCGGCAGTAATTTTCTTATGGGTTTCAATATGTACCGCTTCAGAATGACCATAGAAAACAGGAACTCGTACCGCTGTGGGGTTGACTAGAATTGAATCGTCTCCAAGAATTTTTCTAGTTTCCCATACCATTTTCATTTCTTCTTTGGTGTATCCATTTTCTTGGAAAGAATCAATGTGTGGGAGCACATTAAAAGCAATTTGCTTAGGATAGACTTTTGGAGAAACCGGGCGACCATTGAGTAGGTTAGAAGTTTGCAAAGCAAGCTCTTCAATGGCTTCTTTACCTGTACCTGAAACAGCTTGGTAAGTGGCTACATTAATCCGCTTAATCCCTACCGCATCATGAATAGGTTTTAAAGCAACCAACATTTGAATGGTAGAGCAATTAGGATTAGCAATAATCCCATGATTTTTATATTCCTTAAGGGATTGAGGATTGACTTCAGGAATAATCAGAGGAATATCCTTGTCGTAGCGAAATTGGGAGGTATTATCGATGACAATACAGTTTGCAGCAGCAGCTTTCGGTGCATATTCTGCGGAGATCCCTGCTCCTGCAGAAAATAGCCCAATTTGTACTTTAGAAAAATCAAAATCTGCTAAGTTCTCTACTGTGAGTTTTTTGTTACCAAAATCAATTTTTTCTCCAGCAGAGCGCTCGCTTGCAAGTGGATAAACTTGGTTAACAGGAAATCCACGCTGTTTGAGTACTTCTAACATGGATTGCCCAACTGCACCAGTGGCACCGACGATCGCTACATCAAATGTCTTACTCATTAAAGATATTGCCCTAAATAATATAAAACTAAATAATACAAAAATTGTAGGTTATCTGAAATTAGATAATATCTATTCACAATATAAATTGATGCTTAATAAGGCATTATTTTTTTAAAATATTTATTTTCTTATAGTGAATATTATGGCATTTACGAATATTTTAAATAGTTTAGAATAACATCTACTATTCTACTATTAAATAATTAATAATAATTATATATATAGATAATTTTCTAATTATTTTAAATTAAATCTACTCAAATAATCTTTGATATTTATGTATAAAAAAGATGGTTGCTGCTTTATTTAGCCTACCTTTATTGTTTATTTTTTTATCTATTGGTAGGGCATTGCTTAGTGAGCAAGGTAATCTCGCCTCAGTAGGATGTCATGGATGCCTTATCCTCCCCACGCTACAACATGATCTTATTTTAATCGCTATCTTCCTGATTGCCTCTATTTTATGGGTTAAATTACCTCGTTATTTAAGATGGTTAGCCTTATTGATACAGATAGGGTTAGTTTTTGCGATTACGGCTGATCTTATTATGTTAGCTGAATTTGGCATGCGCTTGAGTTGGCATGATGTCATTAAATTTGGCGGAGAATTCAAAGCTATTAAGAGCTATATAGAGATCAAGTTAGCCACAATAACTGGGATTCTCACATTGATAGGAGACACCATTTTATTGATTAGCTGGATAGGTCATCTAAGGGCAGCCAATTATCTAGGCCAGCAAGGTATTAGATGGCTAATGATGAGCGTCTTTGCTTGTGTTTTGCTCTATATGCTGCCTACCATGACACATCACCCTTTGCCTTGGCTGTATCGCAATGTAGTAGAAATTAATCTTCCTAGTGGGGTCGATCAAGTCTATAGCCAAACTTATCAGGCACAGCTGAAAGCTCACTATAAACCACCTCCATGGGTATGCACTCAAGGACTTGGATTAAGGCAAAATGTCATTATTGTGTTGATCGAATCTTGGTCGTGGTACCACAGCAAAGATCGACTCGGCATTATGGATGCTACATCTCATCTTGATCAGCTTGCTCAGAAAGGCACCGTATGGACTCAGTTTTTCTCCAATGGCTTTACTACTGATCATGGTTTAATTGCTTTGTTAGGGGGCGTTGTACCTCTACCTGCAGTCAATCGCTACCATAGCCTTGAAGGTTATGCAGGTTTTGACAAGCTATCTGCTACTTTGCCCCAGCGTCTTGCAGCTGATGGCTATCAAAGCTATTTTTTTACTACGGGCGATTTAAATTTTATGGATAAGGGAACATGGCTAAAAAAGCTAGGATTCCATCATATAGAGGGAGATGATCATTCCTTTTATCAAGGTATGCCAAGATTTGCGTTCAACGCTGCCCACGATGGATGGCTGTATCAGCGTTTTTTAACATGGCTGGATCATGAAGTACCAAGGAAACACCCTTATTTGGCTGTATTAGAAACGGTAACCACCCATCCACCCTTTATGAATCCAGAAACTGGTCAACAAGGGGAGCAAGCAGCTTTTCGTTTTGCCGATACCCAAGTGGCACATTTTGTGAAAGAACTTGAACAACAGGGTTTTTTTAAAGATGGATTACTTATCTTAACAAGTGATCAACGGGCACTTACCCCTTTACGTGCAGCTGAAGTCCAAGCCTTTGGGGATGCTGCACCGGCCTTACTACCTCTTATCATATTAGGAGGATCATTTAATGGAGGTGAACCTATCACTACTACAGCCCAAATGGCTGATATGCCTGCTTCTTTGGATTATCTGCTTACCGATCGTAGTTGCCAATATCAAGGACGTGGAAATTTATTTACTATCCCTCCTAAATCTCCACAGTGCATTCTTCGCCCTCAAGGAGATCAGCGAGATATTATTGATGCCTATTGCGGTACTGAGCATGCTCAGATTAAGTTGGATGGGGATCATACACGAGTTATTAAAGGTCATCTCCCTGATGCTGAAAAAATAATTCAACGAATTAATTTACAGCGGATTTTATTAGGTATCCAAAATATCGACTTTACACATATTATGTAACTATTTACTACTGAAATTAGTAAGTACAGAAACAACCGCATCTCCCATCGTATCGGTACTGACTTCAGTGGTATTAGAGTCATAAATATCGGGGGTTCGCAGTCCTTGGCTAAGGACAATACCGACTGCTTCTTCAATACGCTGAGCATACTCTGGCATGCCTAATGAATAACGGAGCATCATCGCTACCGATAGAATAGTAGCTAAAGGATTGGCAATACCTTTTCCAGCAATATCAGGTGCTGATCCATGGATGGGTTCGTACATTCCTTTACCTTGCTCATTTAAAGAAGCTGAAGGGAGCATACCTATAGAACCAGTAAGCATAGCAGCACAGTCTGAAAGAATATCTCCAAACATATTAGTGGTGACCATCACATCAAATTGTTTTGGATTGCGCACTAACTGCATTGCCGCATTATCCACATACATGTGGCTTAATTTTACTTTTGGAAAATCTTTAGCCACGTCAGTCATAACTTCACGCCAAAGTTCTGTAGCTTCTAGGACATTGGCTTTATCTACTGAACATAAACGACCTTCTCGCTCCATGGCAGTGGTAAAAGCAACTTTAGCAATTCGTCTAATTTCGGATTCTCGATAGACAAGGGTATTAAACCCTTCTCGTTCGCCTGTATCAGTTTGCCGTATTCCCCTAGGTTGACCGAAATAAATACCTCCTGTAAGCTCTCGGACAATCATAATATCTAGATTAGATACGATTTCTGGTTTTAACGTAGAGGCAGCAACCAGTTGGGGATATAAAATTGCTGGACGTAAGTTTGCAAACAATCCAAGAGCAGAACGAATACCTAAAAGTCCTTTTTCTGGCCGTACTTTAATATCTAGAGATTCCCACTTAGATCCGCCTACTGCCCCAAGTAAAATCGCATCTGCATTATTGGCTAACCCAAGGGTTTCTTCAGGAAGGGGAGTACCTGTTGCATCATAGGCACATCCACCAATCAAACCAAAATCTAGAGCAATATCTAGATTCCAATGGGTTTGTAATAATTTTAATATTTTTACTGCCTCTGCGGTAATTTCTGGTCCAATCCCATCTCCTGCTAAGATTAGAATTCGCTGAGTCATGTATTTTTTAACCTAGTTTTTGAAATAACCAAGGGGTTTCAAGCTTCTTCTGAGCTTCATAGGCTCGTATTTCATTAACGTATTGTAATGTTAAGCCAATATCATCTAATCCCTCACTTAAGCAGTGTTTGCGAAATTCATCTACCTCGAAAAATAGTGCCTCTCCTGTAGGTAAAATTACCTCTTGGGCAGGAAGATCTATAGTTAAATTACAGTGAGGCTGCATTTCTGATAATTGAAAAAGCTTATTAATATTATCTTCATTCAATACAATAGGTAGTAATCCATTTTTAAATGCATTGTTATGAAAAATATCAGCAAAACTGGGTGCAATCACTGCACGAAAACCATAATCTACTAATGCCCAAACCGCATGCTCTCTACTTGATCCGCAACCAAAGTTTTTTTGAGCAAGTAGAATTTTAGCATCCTTATATTGAGGCTGATTAAGTATAAAATCAGGGTTAAGCGGTCGGTTATGGCAATCGTTATCTGGCAATCCCTCATCTAGGTAGCGCCATGAATCAAATAAATTAGGTCCAAAACCAGTACGTTTGATAGATTTTAGAAATTGTTTAGGAATAATTGCGTCAGTATCTACGTTAGCATAAGGAAGAGGTGCAACAAGACCTCTGACTAAAGTAAACGGTTCCATAATTAAAATACTCCCAAAGAAATACAATAAAGCCCTATATTATATTTTTTATATAAAAAATATTTTTTTCAGTTATATATAAAAAAATCATAGATGTAAAGATGAAAATTAAATTACTTCCTAGAATATACTGCGGTCAAATTGCTTATATTAAAATTTATCTTGACTGGAGTCTTGCTATTATGTTTTTTTTAATTACTCTGGGAATGGCTACCAGTGTATTTCCTAGTTGGCATCCAGATTGGCATACATGGATCATTTGGATATTATCTGCTCTAGCTGCACTTTTTTTTATCTCATCAATTTTAATTCATGAACTCTCTCATGCGTTAATTGGCAGAAGAAAAGGGATAGAGGTAAAAAATATCACCCTTTTTGTCTTTGGAGGGGTAGCTCAATTAGAACACGAACCTCATACTTGGCAAGCTGAACTATGGATGGCACTTGCAGGACCAATTGCTAGCATAATTCTGGGGGTAATTATTTTAATAATAAGTATTTTAACAATGGATCTAGATTATATAAAAGCTGTAGATTCAGCACATGTTTTAGAATCCCTAAGCCCCGCCACTTCTTTGTTATTTTGGCTAGGACCTATCAATATTTTCCTAGGCTTATTTAATTTAATTCCAGGATTTCCTATGGACGGGGGTCGAGTATTTAGAGCAGTACTTTGGGCAATGACTCATGATATTAGGCAAGCTACCTTTTGGGCATATCGAGTAGGTCAAGTTTGTGCAGGATTATTTATAATGATAGGAATAGCGACAATTTTAGATTTTCCTATTATCCCTTTTTTAGGTACTGGATTAATAGGCGGTTTGTGGTTTATTTTCATAGGATGGTTTTTATACCGATCTGCCCAAATAAGCTATCAGCAGCTATTAGGGTTATTAGCTCAAGAAGCCTTTGAAGCTTTACCTATCTATCAAAAAATTCTTATAAAAATTCTACGAGTTCTTAAAATCCATAAACACCCTAATTTAGGATATGGGAAATAATCAACATATATGAAAAAAAATAAAACTATCTATCCAGTATCTAAGAGCGCTCTATTCTCATGGGCACTTTATGATTGGGCTAGTAGTTCCTTTTCTGCCATTATCACCACTTTTGTTTTTGCTGCTTATTTCACCAAAAAGGTCGCAGAAAATGAAACCATTGGCAGTGCTCAATGGGGAAATACTCTTGGCATTGCTGGCATGATCATTGCGTTTGCAGGACCTATATTAGGTGCTATTGCTGATCAGTCGGGACGGCGTAAACTTTGGGTTTTTGGATTTACTATTTTATGTATTATTCCTACTGCATTTTTATGGATGATAGAACCAGATCCTAGTTATACTTGGCTAGCACTAAGTTTAGTAGGATTAGCTACCTTAGGAACTGAATTTGCCTCTATTTTTTACAACGCTATGCTCCCTGATTTATCCGGATCAAAGCATATTGGACGGTGGTCTGGTTGGGGTTGGGGCATTGGTTATATAGGTAATGTGCTTTGCTTAATTATTGCTCTATTAATCTTTATTCAAAAAGGGGAACAATGGTTTGGGCTTCATACTGAATCTGCCGAACCAGTGCGCGCTACTTTTCTTTTGGTAGCCCTATGGTATTTTCTGTTCTCGCTCCCTTTATTTCTAATTACTCCTGATACTAGAGGAATAGGAAAACCCATATCTCAAGCAATAAAAGATGGAATAGGGCAACTTTATAGTTCTATTAAAAATATACGCCAATATCGCTATATTGTTCGTTTTTTCATTGCTCGAATATTTTATATTGAAGGACTAGCAACCTTATTTACTTTTGGTGGGGTATATGCAGCAGGGACCTTTAATATGAGTGAACAGGATATACTACTGTTTGGGATTAGCTTAAATATTACTGCTGCTTTTGGTGCAGGTATTTTTGCATGGATTGATGATCGGATAGGTAGTAAACAAGCAATTTTAATTGCCCTAATTGGGTTAATGGTCTTTGGTACTTTAGTTTTATTGGTCAAAACTGCAAAACTTTTTTGGTTATTTGGCTTATTGCTCGGGGTATTTGTAGGACCGGCACAAGCTGCCAGTCGTTCTTTTTTGGCAAAAACAGCACCGAGTACATTAAGAAATGAGATGTTTGGTCTATTTGCCCTCTCTGGTAAAGTCACCTCTTTTTTAGGTCCTTTATTAGTAGGTTGGGGTACTTATTTTTCTGGTAGTCAACGGATTGGTATGAGTACCATTGTGATTTTCTTTATTATAGGCTTTATTATTATGTGTAGTGTGCCTAATGCTGAAAGTTTAAATGAGGAAGAAACAATATGAACCATAAATTATCTATTGCCCTATTATGCCTGTTATTTACTTACCAAAACGCTATTGCAGAGGATAGTGTTTGGCAAACTCCTGCTATTGAAGGAGTTGGTAAAATACATCCTCTACCCCATGCTACTCACCAACCAAGTAAAAACCAAACCTACAAAGTTGTGTTTTGGCTAACCAAAGGAAGTGATGATCCTAAAAAAATGAATTTTGCCTTAGACAGTGTAGCCAGAGCAATTAATTTATATGCCAGTGCAGGCGTACCCTCAAATCAACTTAAATTTACTGTAGTCGTTTCAGGTTCTACTACCGATGCAGTGTTGAATGATACTCATTACAAAGAAAAATATGGGGTAGATAATCCAAACTCACCACTTATTAAAAAGCTAATCGAGGCAGGAGTGGAATTACTTGCTTGTGGTCAAGCAGTAGCAACTCATGGTTATCAAAATAACTGGCTTAATCCTCAAGTGAAAGTAGCTCTATCTGCCATGACTACCAGTATTGAATTGCAACAACAAGGCTATGCTTTAGTTACTTTTTAATATTTCTACAATAGTATTTAGCGTGAATAAAAATAAATTAGTTATTGAAAATATTGAATATCATAATCCCCTATTTGTTTTTGCAATTGAGGATGAAGAGGTAGGGAAATTTCAGGATTTTCCTTTGTTATTCACTGGAGTAGGAAAAATTAATGCGACCTATGGATTAACTAAGATAATTTTAAAGAAAAGACCGGATATTATCCTAAATTTGGGTACGGCAGGAAGCAATATATTTAAAAAAGGAGATGTGATTTGTTGTAACCAATTTATCCAACGGGATATGGACGTTACGCCCCTTGGAATTGCAAAATACCAAACCCCTTTTACCGATGAACCGCCTTTATTAGAGTATGGTATTCAAATAAGTAGTTTAAAATTAGGGATTTGCGGAACAGGTGATTCATTTGAAATAGCACATAATACGTTAGATTATAATGTGTTAGATATGGAAGCTTATCCATTGGCTTTCATTGCCAAAAAAGAGCAAATCCCCTTCGTTTGTATTAAATATATTACGGATGGTGCAGGCGATAATTCTGCTCAAGAATGGTCTCAGGAGCTGGTAAAAGCAGCAAGTAAATTACAGGAAACCGTATTTGGTAAATAAAGAGTATTTTCTTTTTATTTTCTGTTCATTTTTTATTGGTTGGATTGCCTCCGGCTTATATCGTGACTATCAACATCCTACTGAGATTGTTCAAACCAAGATAAGTAGTGAGCTTGAAAATAAACCATCTTATTTTACTCCTCCGTCTAATAATGAAATTCCAAATGATATTTTTGGATCATTAGTACGTAAAGGCTATGAAATCTTTATCCATACTCAAGAAAAAGCAAACGATTATGTTGGTAATGGATTGAACTGCAAGAGCTGTCATTTGGATGCAGGTCGTAAACCAAATGCTATGCCTTTATGGGGAGGCTATGGGCTATATCCTCAGTATCGAGAAAAAAATAAGCAGATCATTAATTATATCGAGCGGTTACAGGATTGTTTTTTTTATAGTATGAATGGAAAAAAACCTCCGATTGATAGTGAGATTTTAACTGCTTTAGAAGCTTACTCCCACTGGCTATCTAAAGGAGTAGAAATTGATATTCCTCCTGAAGGAGCAAGCTTTTTAAAATTTAATCCTCCTGAACAGCCAGATTATCAAAGAGGCCAAGCAATTTTTAATACTCAATGTGCTATTTGTCATAGTGAAGATGGGCAAGGACAAAAGATGGGTAGTCATTATCTATATCCACCCTTATGGGGTAAAAACTCTTATAATTGGGGGGCAGGAATGGGTAGATTAGATACGGCAGCAGGCTTTATTAAAGGAAATATGCCTTTAGGGCAAGAAAATAGCTTAAGTGATCAGCAAGCGTGGGATGTAGCATTTTTTATTAATGCTCATGAACGTCCTCAAGATCCTCGGTATACGGGAAACTTGGCAGAGACCAGAGAAAAATATCATAATACCCCCTACTCTCTTTATGGCACTCAAGTTAATGGAAATCTTGTAGGTCTTGGCGCTCATGAGAAGATAACCTCTAAATAAGGGTAACTATATCGATTTCAGCTCCTTAACCTAAGAGAGCAATTAAACCTTCTAGTAATTGATTTGGTGACGGTGGGCAACCAGAAATTTTAAGATTAACGGGAAGTACTTTATCAGCACCACCCTCGCATGCATAGCTATCTTTATAAAATCCACCACAGGTAGCACAATCACCCACCGCAACTACCCATTTTGGCTCCGGTATAGCATTGTAACTACGAAGTAATGCTTCACGCATATTTTTCGTGACAGGTCCAGTTATAAGTAGTACATCAGCATGGCGTGGTGAAGCAACGAAGCGTAATCCAAATCGTTCAAAATCATAATAAGGATTATTTAATGCATTAAGCTCAAGCTCGCAACCATTGCATGAACCTGCATCAACAAGCCGTAGGGATAAGCTACGACCAAGTCGTTGGCGAGCCTTAATATCCAAGTCAGCAGCCATGCGAGTAATTTCTGAATTGGATGAAGTAGCTAGTTTTTCAGTAAATGGGCTACGTATAAGGCTTTCAAAGAGTATCTTATGCATAGACTTTTCTTAAAGATCAGATCCAGAGTAAGAGCAATTGAAGGATTTATTGCAGATTGGAAAATCTGCAACGATGTTACCATAGATTGCAGCTTCTAGAAGGGGCCACTGAAACCAAGAGGGATCACGTAAATAGCAGCGCTCGACTCGACCTGTAGCATCAATTCTAACCCAGATCAGAATATCACCACGAAATCCTTCAACGATTGCCATACCTTCCTCTAATCTATTTGTAGGATTTTTGTGCTCTGCTTGTATCGAGCCCTCAGGCAATTTAGCAAGAATTTGCTCAATCAACTGAATAGATTGCTCCACTTCACGAATACGCACCCAAATACGAGCATTTACATCGCCACTCTGAAGTACTGGAACTTCAAATTCTAGCTCGTTATAAGGGAGGTAGCCAGGCCAGCGTCTGGCATCGCAATAGCGACCAGAGGCACGGCCAATAAATCCACCAGCACCAAACTGCCGAGCAAGTTCTGCTTGTAAAACTCCTGTACCAATGGTGCGATCCTGTAGCGATGCGATGGTATCGTAAAGCTTTACAAGCTGCTGAAAGCGAAGACGAATACTTGCCATTAGGGAAATGATATTTGTAATGTTAACAGAATCAATATTAGTAACAACACCTCCCGGAACAATGCAATCCATCATCAATCGATGACCAAAGGAAGAAAAAGCTTCACGGAGAATTTCCTCCCTTAGCACTGAACAATGGGCAAGCATAATGGCAAAGCCACCATCATTGCAGATAGCACCAATATCCCCAAAATGGTTTGCAAGTCGCTCAAGTTCTGCCATCAAGGCACGTAACCACACAGCACGCACTGGCGGTACCCAACTAAGTGCTGATTCTACTGCTTGGGCAAAAGCCAGACTGTAAGCAACGGTGGAATCCCCAGAGCAGCGACATGCTAATTGTGCTGCTTGCTTCAAATCAGCACCTTGAAGAAGGCTTTCAATCCCTTTATGTGTGTAACCAAAACGCTCTTCAAGACGAACAATTGTATCTCCATCTGCACTAATACGAAAATGACCAGGCTCAATAATACCTGCATGAACTGGGCCAACTGGTACTTGATGGATATTTTCTCCTTCAACGGGAAGAAAAGTGTATTCTTCGTTTTGCTGTGCACGGCTCTTTTGAGTTGCAAGGGGAGTTTGTCTATCCCATTTACCATGATCTAGCCAAGGACGGGTATCAGGTAACCCTACTGGAATTAGCCCAAACAGATCGGCAATAGCACGTTCTAATCGAATAGCAGGTGGATGAATACGCCCTACAGACGGATAATGACCTTCCGGACAAGAAAGGGTGAGAACCAAAATTTTACTAAGATTATTAGCATCTGCAACTGCTAAATGGACAGTTTGTATTTCCCCCCAAAGCCCAATAAGTACTAAGACACCACTGCTCATAAGATCAATAGCTGTCATCCAAACATCGTTTTGTACTTTTATTCTAGGCCACGGATGGTGATCAGCAACAATTTCTCCATATAAACTATGAAATGAATCAGGAAAAGATAGATCAGGTGCCGTCATTTGAGTAAATCTGCAACATTCTGGAATAAGACAACTATTATACTTGGCATATGAAGCCCACTTATCAGAACCAAACTCAGATGTATAAATATGGGTAAATAGGATATACGCACCGATGTCCTAGATTCGTTAGGCTCACCAAAAGCAACAGATCCTACACATAGAAATAATGCACCAAGTGCAATTAGTAGCCCAAAGACTATGAGTACAGCAAGTATTGGAGCATGTGTAAAAGTTGAAGTGATCAATAAAAACTCACTCATAAAAACTCCAAAAGGTGGTAATCCGGCAATTGCACTCACGCCAATCACAAATATCCAACCTAGAAGAGGATGACTACTAGTCAAACCACGGATATCAGCAATATTTTGCGTACCTTTTACTTGCGTGATATGCCCAATTGAGAAAAAAATAGCAGATTTAGTTAAGCTGTGCATTACCATTTGTAAAAGACCAGCAAAATTACCAAACGAACCACCTATTCCAAAGGCAAAAACAATGATCCCCATATGCTCGATGGATGAATAAGCGAACATTCGCTTGATGTCGTAGCATCGATAGAGCATAAAAGCCGCAAAAATTAAGGATCCAAGACCAAATGAAATCATGAATGATTCTACTGGGATTGTTTCCGGATTTGTAGAGATGATCATTTTAAATCGGAGTAATATATAGAGTGCTATATTCAAAAGTAATCCTGAAAGCACCGCAGAAACTGGAGTTGGTCCTTCAGCATGAGCATCTGGTAACCAAGCATGCATCGGCACCAGACCAATTTTAGTGCCGTAGCCAAGCAGAAGAAATACAAAGGCAATATTTAGTAACGAAGGATCGAATACAGCTGCATAGTGCTGTAAATTAGTCCATGCCATTGCACCCAAACCTTCATTAAGGGTAGATGATACTGCTGAAAAGTAGATCAAAATTGTGCCAAACAATGCTAAAGCAAGACCTACACTACTTAAAATGAAATATTTCCAAGCCGCCTCTAGTGCTTTGTGGGTTCGATAGATACCTACCATCATGATAGTTGCAAGAGTAGCCAATTCAAGTGCTACCCACATCAGACCAATATTATTGGTTGTCAGTGCTAAGTTCATACCAAATACCATCAACTGAAACATTCCATGGTAAAAACGTAGATAGTTAGGGGTAAGTCGCTCTATCTCTAGCTCATATCTCACATAGCTAGCACTGAAAATGCTTGTTGTGAATCCTATAAAAGCATTGAGTATGATAAATACAATACTGAGATTATCAATAAATAATAGGTTGTTAATTGGTGGTTGATGAAAGTACAGCAGTAGTGCAAACAATAACACAGTAGCACTAGCAAGGGTATTGATCTGGGTTGCTCTGCGGTAATCTCGTACTAAAGAAAGAACTATAGCGGCAACGAGCGGGGTAAGAAGTAGTAGGATAATAAAATTGAATGCAAGCATACCCTACTCCTTACGGAGTTGATTTATAACATAAAGATCAACAGTATCAAAGCGTTCTCGAATACGGAACAGATAGATACCAATCACAATAAAAGCGATTAATACCGTAAGTGCAACACTCATTTCTACGACTAGGGGCATACCACGCACTCCAGTACCTGCAAGGTTTAGCCCATTTTCAATAGACATAAATCCAATAACTTGGCTGATAGCATTACGCCTTGTTACCATAATTAAAAGTCCAAGCAAGATGACAGAAAGAGCGAAAGTTATATCTTCTCGAACTAAGATACTAGATTTCGCAGTGACGTGTAACATTAAATCTATGGATAAAGCAACTAAACTAATTCCTAGTAACATTGTCATGCCAATCCCTACAGTTGCTTCAATTTCTCGTTGTAACCCCATACGTACTACCATACGGCGAAGTGCTATTGGAATAACAATAGTATTGAAACTTAGTGTGATCAAAGCGGTTACATAAAGTTCAGGCTTATCTTGAATATGTGCCTGCCATACTACTGATAAGGTTAAGAGTAAGGAATGTAACGATAGGACGCTGATGAGTGGTAATAGTCGATTCTGGTAAAGCATCATAAAACTAACTAAAATTAGGCTACCAGCAAATATATGAGCAATATCAAAAAACAATGGCGATATCATATATCTTTTGATACAAATAATAATAATGTGCCTAGCAATCCAAGCATGAGTGCAATGCCAAGTAGGTTGGGTATACGAAATACACGCATTTTGGCAATACTCATTTCTAACACTGCTAATAAGAAACTAGCTACCATCACTTTCACGAAATAGACTATAAAAGAGATTCCATAAGCTATAAGCTCTGCACTTTCCGTAATCAAGTTAAATGGAAAGAAAATGCAGGCAATCATTGAGATATAAAGTAGTAACTTTAAGGAAACTGCCCATTCGATCAATGCAAGGTGGTGACCAGAATATTCTAGCACCATCGCTTCATGCACCATAGTGACTTCAAGATGGGTTGATGGATTATCGATTGGAATACGAGTATTTTCTGCTAGTGCAACCATAATAAGAGCAACCAGTGCCATTGCCAGTGAAACACGCAGACCTTCCATATTTGCCATAAAAGCTGCAATGATCGACAACTGTGTTGAACCGGCAACAAGCGCAACTGTGAATATCACCATAATCATGGCAGGCTCTACTAAAGATCCAATCATAATTTCACGGCTGACCCCAATACCGCCAAAGCTAGTTCCGATATCAAGTGCAGCAATAGTTTGAATAAAACGTGCAGTACCAAGTAGTGCTACGATAGTAATGAGATCACCTACTTGGTTAAATAAAAGATTACTTTGGAAGGTCGGCACAAGAGCAGTGGCTACCCAAGTGATAGCAAAGATGAGATAAGGTGCTGCTCGAAATAACCAAGAACTGTTATCGGCAAGGCTAATATCTTTAGCAAATAGACGCTTTAGGTCCCGATAAGGCTGAAAAATTGATGGACCTATCCGACGTTGCAGTCGTGCTTTCATTTTTCGTATCATACCCGTCAATACTGGAGCGAGCACCAAAACGATCAGCATCTGCCCTAGTTGTACTGCAAGCATAGATATTATCCCCATATAGCAAGTACTACTAAGAGAATAATCAGCGTAATAAAAACAAAGCTAAGATAACGGCGAATAGTAAGAAATTGGCTACGGTTCAGATAGGCTGCCGATATGCTAATAATATTTGCAATTGGTACATATATAAACTTCCAAATAGGATCATATAGGAATCTTTGTAAAGTAGCTGGATGCTTGCTTCCAGGGTGCGGAATCTCTACTTGCTCATGGGCTGAAAATACGACTGTGGCAAATACTTTTCGAATAGGTTGTGCTAGGCTAGTAGCAGAGTATTGTGCCATAGTGCTAAGATTTGGGTATCCGCAATCCCAAAATGGTACTTTACGTACAGTACGAGGGGTAAAGTAGCGAATGACGATGACTGCAATACCTGTAAAGATCCCTATGAAACTTAAAAGCAATAAACCATTATAGGAATTATGATTTGCAGATATTGGTACGATGGAAATCCAAGAATTATTTGTTTGTGACCATATTTTCCCGCTAACTAATATAGTCGTGACTGGTTGAAGCCATTCAATAATTATTCCTGGAAGTACACCTACCACTAAACAAAGAACAGCACAGATGAGCATTGCTGAAAGTGACCAGCAATCTGACTCAACAGCTTTAGCAGCAGCTTCAGTACGAGCACGACCTAGATAGATAGCACCAAAGGCACGTATAAAACAGGCAGCAGCAAAAGCTGCTGCAAGTGCAAGCAGAACGCCCATCGCAGGAATTAACAGTTTTAACCCCATTTGTGGTAGCTGAGGACTGGCGAGAATACTCTGGAAAATTAGCCATTCAGATACAAAACCATTAAACGGCGGTAATGCTGAAATAGCTATACTGGCAATAAGGAAGGCAACAGAAGAAACAGGCATACGATGGATAAGACCACCTAATCGCTCCATGTTTTGCTCTCCAGTTGCTACAATGGCAGCACCAGCTCCAAAAAATAGCGTGCTTTTAAATAGCATATGATTGAGACTATGAAATAGTGCAGCAGTGAGTGCTAAAGCAGCAATATTTGCATAGCCGCTCGCTTTAAAAAGAAGTGCTAATCCAATTGCAATAAAGATAATACCAATATTCTCAATAGTGCTGTAAGCAAGCATACGCTTAAGGTCAGTCTCCATAAGTGCATATAACACCCCGATTACTGCTGTAATACCACCTAACAAAAGAACGGGTAAACCCCACCACCAAGTAGACTCTCCTATTAGATCAAAAATGATTCGAATAAAAGCATAAACAGCAACCTTAGTCATTACTCCACTCATCAGTGCTGAAATATGACTTGGTGCAGCTGGATGAGCAAGGGGCAACCAAGCATGTAATGGAATCAGCCCTGCTTTAGCACCAGTACCCACAATTGCTAATATAAGTATTATTCCAGCCAATTCCGGTGATAGAAAATATGTGCGAATAGCTTCGAAATCATAACTATTACTTGCGCTAGCAAATAACCCAAAGATAAGCAGTAGGATAAATGCACTAAAACTTGCCATCACTAAATAAATAAATCCTGCATAAATAGTTTTTGTTAAGCGATGGTGTGTTACAACCAGTGCCCAGGATGCTAGTGACATGAGTTCCCATGCAAATAAAAAACTATAGGCATCAGCAGCGATAACAACAAGATTCATAGCTGCAAGAAATAGAGGATAGAAAGGAAGTATTCGGTAAGGTTCTGTTTCATGCTGTCCGTACCCAAGCGCATAGAGAGAAGAACTAGCTGCTCCAAAATTGATAATAGCAAGAAAGATATAAGCAAGTGAATCGAGATAAAAATGTACACCAAGCCAAGGTAATCCAAGTGGGATCACAACCTGAGAAGACACCTGATTTATTGACAATATAGCGTTAATACATAGTGCAAGAGAGATTAATAAACAGATGCTATATACAATAAAAGTAACTGTATGATGACGGATTAAGATAAGTGATAGTGGAGCTATACTGAGTAGCCCTACGATACACATCAATGTTACCAGCATAAGGAATTGAGGGATATTAGTTTGAGAGTAATTTCCTTATTGAATATAAACCCTGAAATGAGATTTTATACTGGAATGGCGCGCCCGGAGAGATTCGAACTCCCGACCCCCTAGTTCGTAGCCAGGTACTCTATCCAACTGAGCCACGGGCGCTAAGATAGTCTCTGATTTTATGAGAATTAGAGAAAAAATTCAATATGCTATTCTCACTAGCTATTAATTCTTCTAATAATACATTATTTTATTTGTTTTTTTACTTCATATAAGGTCATTAGTTGTAACCTTATACAAAATATAAGGTTACAACTAATAATAAATAAAAATCTCAATGAATAAAATATTTCTTATTTTCTCTAGGTTCTTTATCCTGAACTCTTTTTGCGTATTTATAACTCCTATTCATGCAGATCAAAAATCTGAAGAAATTAATCAAGCGGCTAAAAAATTAGAATCTATAACAGTAACTGCTCCTTTCCAAGTTGATAATTTATTTGATTTAGGTACACCCAAGACTGTACTAGAAGGCAGCAACCTGCGTATGAAAGCAGCAGACACCATTGGTGAGACATTAAAACAAGAACTAGGCGTTTCTAATCAATCTTTTGGCCCTGGAGTAGGCAGAGTAATGATCCGTGGTCAAAGTGGTCCCCGAGTACGAGAATTATTTGATGATATTGGTAGTAATGATGCTTCATCCATTAGCCCTGATCATGCTACTACAGTTGAGCCTTTACTTGCTGAGCGGATTGAAGTGTTGAGGGGACCCGAATCTTTGTTGTATGGCAGTGGTGCTATAGGCGGTGTGGTAAATGTAATCAGTAACCTTATTCCCGAATCCCAATTTGAACACATGCTTAATGGTGGTGTAGAGCAACGCTACAATAGCGTTGCTAATGAATCTGCTTCGGTAATGAAATTAGAAGGAGGTAAAGGTCCTATTGCTTTCCATGTGGATGGTTTTTATACCAAGCGAGATAATATGTCCATTGGCGGACAAGCAATTGATGAAGCGGCTGCTCGTTTTAGCGACCCCACTTTGCCTAAAAACTTAGAAAATTCCCGTGGGATATTACCCAACACTTTTGGGGAATCAATGAGTGGTTCAGTAGGTGCATCTTGGGTAGGTAATGTAGGTTTTGCAGGGATAGGTGCTAACCATTTAGAAAATGATTACGGTATTCCCCTTGATGGTACTGGGGATGAGACCACCCGTATTGCTTTGCAACAAAATAGATACGACTTTAAAAGCGAATTAAACAATCCTTTTGAGTTTGCTCAATCTTTAAAAATGCGGCTAGGTTATACAGACTATCAGCATACTGAAATTACTAATGGTGAAGCTAGTGACTTTTTTGCTAATAAAAGCTATGAGGGTCGGATAGAATTAACCCATCGACCACTCAGTGATTGGAATCGTGGCATGATTGGTATTCATGCTATTACAAGTGATTTTGCTGCCTTTGATAAAGGAGATGGAGATATTCTGATCCCCCATTCTCAAATTAATAATTTTGGCGTGTTTGCAGTAGAAAGTTTTGAAACTAACCCTATCACTTACCAGATCGGAATGCGGGTGGAAAATGACAGTATTGCCCCAGAAAATTTATCTGGCTTTAACTATACACCCATTAGTGTCTCTGGATCAGCGTTGTGGAAAATCAATCATCAAAACAGCCTTAATCTTGGTCTTGCTCGTGTTGAGCGATCCCCTCAAGTGCAAGAATTACTCATGAATGGCTATCATGATGCTACCCGTAGTTTTGAGCTAGGCAATACCCATCTTGTAAAAGAAACTTTTTATAATCTAGACTTAGGCTATACATTCAATGCTAACTGGATGAGTGTTGAGCTAAATCTTTTCCATAATTGGGCAGAAAATTACATTTTCCAGCAACGAAATGGTGAATTTGCTACTGAAGAAGGGGAAATTTGCCCGCCTAATATTCCTTGTGCTCCTATAGTGGTAACCAGCCAAGCAGCAGCAACCTTTAAAGGGTTTGAAGGTAAACTTGAATTCCCGCTGATGAAAAATCAACATGGATTAGTTAATCTGACCTTATTCAGTGATTATACTCGTGGTCAGTTTACTACCGGCAGTGATGTGCCTCGTATGCCACCACTGCGTTATGGTTTTCGGGTAGATTATGCCAAAGGTGATAATCTTTCTGCTAATCTACAGATTCTCCGAGCTAATCGGCAAAGATATGCGGGTCAATTTGAAGCCCCTACAGCCGGTTATGTATTATTAGATATAGGAGCACAATATCGAATTAATTCTTTTCAGATTGCAGAGTTTATGATGTTTGCAAAAGGAACCAACTTATTAAATCAAAATGTGCGTAATGCGACTTCTTATCTACGTAATTTTGCACCCGAACCAGGAGGACGGGGAGCCGAAATTGGTATTCGGGCTAATTTTTAAGTATATAATAAGCTAATAAGAAATATATATTTGTAATTAAATTTTAATCAACTACTAGAAGAATAAGTGATAATAAAAGGAAGCATGGATATATCAGAAAAAGAGCTAAACTCTATAAAATCATCTCGTTTGCCTAAAGGTTATTTTTCATCACCAGATCTTAAAAATCAGCTTAAAGATTTAATGCAAACTAATCCATGGATGAGCATAGCAGCATACGCAATGGATTGGGGGATTATGCTAGGGGCAGCAATCATCTCGTGGCAGGTATTTTATATACTTGGTATTGGGATAATTTCCCTCTCTATATATGTAATTGCCGCATTTATCATTGCCTCGAGACAAAAAGGCATAGAGAACATGATTCACGAAGCTTCTCATTCTAATTTAACTAGGAATCGTAAGTTAAACGATACGATATGTTATTGGGCAGGTGCTATGTGGCTACATCCAGGATTAGCCCTAGAAAACGAGCGAAAAGATCATGTTGAGGGGCACCATGGTTTTTTCTGGGATCCAGTGCGTGACCCAAAATATCAAGGACATAAAAGTACTGGATTAGATGAATTACCTCAAAAAACCAAATGGAATGCGATACACATTCTAGCACGTGCTTTCGCACGTGCTTATAGATGGAAGCTATTTGCTATTATCAAAGGTGGATCTTTACTAAAACCTGCCAAATCTTCCTATGAAATGGCTCGTAGAATAACAGTTATTCTAACTGTAGTATCCTTAGCTTATTTAGGGCTTTTTGTTCCTTTTATCCTGTATTTCTTTTTGCCAGCTATTTTATTTCTTCCACTCATCAGTTTTATAGCACAAATGTCGGAGCATGCAGGAACAATTGGTGATACTGAGTTTAAAAAAACAAGAAATAAGCTTGGCTTTATCCAAGAGTATTTTTTTCATCCCCATGGCGATGGTTATCATCTAGTACATCATCTTTATCCTGGTATTCCACACCATCAATTAAAAAATGCACATAATTTACTTATGCAAGATTCAACTTATCAAGCTGGAAACCATTGTTATGCACTAGGCCTATTTCCTAGCAAAAAACATAACGTACTCTCAGATTTAGTTCGCTAAATTTAAGACTTAATTAAGTTTTTAAATCAAACATTATTTTTTGCGCAACATGTTTAGCAAAATTAGCAGGTACTGCGTTACCTACCATCTTGTACCCATCGGCTATATTTTTATATTTAAAAATATAATGATCAGGAAAAGTCTGAATACGAGCACATTCTCTTACTGATAAACGTCTGTATTTACTTTCTTGCCCTGATACAAAAATTCTTTTATTTTGAGAGATAAATTCCATTTTGGGCGCTGGGGGGTGTATTGGAGCATGTCTTTCTCCTGCTTGAATAGTAAAGGAAGGCTCATCCCATGAGCGGACTCGGTTTCTAGACAGATAGATACTAGAAAAACCACCATTCATATATTCATGATTAGGTGCAGATAAATTAACTTCATCATATGTTTCAGCATTTGATTCTCTTGCTGGTTTTTCTCTCCATAAATCCCAAATAGCATCTTTTAAGACTAGGTTACTGTCTTGAGGCTTTGGAAATTCAAATTTTTTCTTTAAATCTCTATGATAACCAATAATCAATAATAATGACTCGCTTTCTATCTTGGGGAACATTAAAATCATGAGCATTTAATAGTCGATAAGATACATCGAATCCGGCATTTTCAAATATTATCAAAGAATTTGAAAATGCCTCAGCATGCTTTGGATGTAATATTCCAGCAACATTTTCAGCAAGAAAAAACCTTGGTTTTTTATTTTTTAATAATCTAATGTAATCATGAAATAGTTTTCCTCTAGAGTCATGAATACCACGTCTTGCTCCTGCTTCACTCCAACTTTGACATGGTGGACCTCCAATAAAGCCATCTACTTCTGGAATCTCTTCAGATTTAATTTGAGTAATACTTCTTTTATCTAATTCTGTATAGGGAAAATTAGTTTGGAATGTTTCCCAGATTGATTTATCAAATTCATTCGCCCATATAACTTCAAATCCAGCATTTTTAAACCCAAGATCAAGGCCCCAGCACCAGAAAATAATGATACTAATTTCATACTAATTCTTATGGTGAATTATATTTAGGGTATTTTTAAATAGACTTTTAGGAGAATTAATTAAATTAATATCAAATTTTAAAGAGGACTCTATTTTTGAGCTGGCATTATGTATCCTAAAAGATAGTTCCCAATCATAATCAAGTTGTATTGCTATCTTTTTTAAAATCAATAGCTAAAACTTTTGAAGGCAGCTCTATTTTTGGAATGTGATACTTTGGGTTTTTATTTCTAAAAGGTAGACTTAAGGTACCATGAAAATTATAGGCATGTATTTCTACTAAATTTTTACTTTTTATTACTTTATAAAAATCTTTGTTACCTACTAAGTACAAAACAAGATTTCTTGCCACTTCATTTGGATTTTCCCTATCCAATCTTTTTAATTCATCAATAAACGCGCTTAATATAGGTACATAAATTAAGGAGTGATAATCTTCAAGCTCACTCCACTTTTTCTGTCTATTACTCTCTTCTCTTTGGATTTTAAGATATTGAAAAATAGGAGATACTGCATCAAAATACGCTTTTGACGCTTTTATTCCTAACCACTTCTCTCCGAAATCAATATCAGAAGAAAGCCTAGAGTGTTTTACCGCTCTATGATTATTTTTTGCTGAAATACCTATTTCCCATTTCTGCACAGATCGAATAATTAGAATATCCCTAACATCACCAGATTCTCCTTGATAGTCCGTCAAAATTTCTAACTGAAGAATATCATTTTTATCAATATCATTAGATAATCTCGGTTCAAGATCCATAAGAAAATTAACTGCAAAACTAGCAGAAAGTAGATATTCACTTTTTTCTGAATCTAAAATAAGATTAAAGCAATCTTTTGCAATAATAAAAGCAGAGTTTTCAATAATTTTAACGCTTATTTTCTCTTTTAATTTTTCTTTGAGCTGAATAAGCAAGGCATACTCAAAAGATTTTCCAGTAATCATTTGTTTTGAGTTTGCACTTGTCGCCATAAGAGATAGTGATTACAGGCTAGAAAACTAGATATGACTTATTTAGGTTTCGATTAAGATCTTTCTAAAAATCTAAGAAAGAGCAATTAAGGGTAGGAAATTGGCGGAGAGAGAGGGATTCGAACCCTCGATGGAGCTATCAACCCCATACTCCCTTAGCAGGGGAGCGCCTTCGGCCCCTCGGCCATCTCTCCAAGTAGAAAGTTATAGAATCACAATTAAGTCGAGTAATTAATCAAGTTGTACCTGAGTATGTGCTTCGCTATTTTGTTCAGTATTCTTTTCTTTTTGAATGCGGGCGTAAATTTCTTCTCTATGTACAGTGACATCTTTTGGGGCAGTAACACCAATACGCACTTGATTACCTTTTACACCAAGCACAGTCACAGTAATTTGATCTCCAATCATTAGAGCTTCTCCGACACGCCTTGTCAAAATAAGCATAAATTCCATCTCCTTTTCTTAAAAAATCCATTTATTAGAACCCGTATACTCACAATGCCCATACTAGGTTACAGATCCAATAGCCCTAAATTGTAATATATAATGCTATAGTTGGATAGCATTTAAAACAAAAATCATTAGGCACTTTAATAGTTTTTATTTGAAAAATAGTCTCTTATAGATAAATTGGATTTTATTTAGTAGGCTTTGCTAGATTAAATGCCGTATGTAGTGCTTGAACACTTGTTTCTAAGTATTTTTCATCAATAACTACTGATATTTTAATTTCAGAGGTAGAAATCATTTGGATATTTATCTTCTCTTCTGCTAAGACACGAAACATAGTACTAGCAATCCCTGCATGAGAACGCATCCCTACTCCCACAAGAGATACCTTTGCAATTTTATCATCTCCTGTAACCTTACGAGCCATTAACTGTACTGATGTTTCTTTTAGAATTTTCAGGGCTTTCTGATAGTCATTACGGTGTACTGTAAAAGTAAAGTCTGTAGTGCCATCCTGACCAACATTCTGGATAATCACATCGACTTCAATATTAGCATCAGCAACAGGCTCAAGAATACGATAAGCTACCCCAGGTTCGTTTGGTACCCCTAATATGGTAAGTTTTGCCTCATCCCGATTAAAAGCAATTCCAGAAATTAATGGCTCTTCCATTCTTTCTGTTTCAGCAGTAATAATAGTTCCCTCCCCATTTTTTTCCTCAAATGATGATAATACCCGTAAAGGTACATTATATTTACTTGCAAATTCAACTGAGCGGATTTGTAATACTTTAGCACCTAAACTAGCCAGTTCTAGCATTTCTTCATAGGCTAGGCTATTAAGCCGCCGTGCTTCAGGTACTATTCTTGGATCAGTGGTATAAACACCATCCACATCCGTATAGATTTGGCACTCATCTGCTTTCAATGCAGCTGCTAATGCAACTGCAGTCGTATCTGATCCGCCTCTACCTAAAGTAGTAATATCTCCCTTATCATCTATCCCCTGAAAACCAGCAACCACCACTATACGCCCAAGATTAAGATCATGAAAAATTTGCTTTGTATCAATATTTTGAATCCGTGCTTTACTATAGGCACTATCCGTCCGAATCCGAGCTTGAGCACCTGTATAAGAACGCACTGGAAGATGGTATTTAGCAATTGCTATACTCAATAGAGCTATTGTTACTTGTTCTCCTGTTGCAAGCAATACATCTAACTCTCTAGGATCAGGATTAGAGCTGATTTCATGAGCTAAGGCGAGTAATCGGTTTGTCTCCCCGCTCATGGCAGATACAACTATAACTAAATTATGCCCCTTTTCTCGAAAAGTAGCTGCCTTTTTTGCAACTGAAGCGATTCGCTCAGAAGAACCAACTGAAGTGCCTCCAAATTTTTGGACGATTAAAGCCATTTTATATAAAATTATTTACCTATATTTCTTTCTACCCAACTAGGTACTGATTTAAGTGCAGTGCCTAATTTGCTTGGATCTTTTCCGCCAGCTTGAGCCATATCTGGTCTTCCACCACCACGACCACCTGTTTGTTCAGCAACAAAATTAACCAAGTCACCTGCTTTAATATATTGGGTTGCATTTTTAGTTACCCCAGCAATTAAAATGACTTTATCCTCTACAACACTTCCTAATACAATCGCAGCTGTGTTCAACTTACTTTTTAACTGATCTACAGTACTTCTTAAGTGATCTATATCTGCCCCATCGAGAGAAGCTGCCAATACTTTAATTCCCTTAATTTCTTGAGCTTGAGCACTTAAATCCGTACCTTCGCTATTTATCAGTTTAGTTTTAAGAAAACGTAATTCTTTTTCCTGATGGGCTATTTGTTGTTGTAGTTGCGAGATTTTCTCATGAATTTTATCTGGCACTACTTTTAGCTGAGATGCGATGGTCTCTAGTATAGTCTCGTTATGCTCTACCCAATCAAGAGCAAGCTTTCCAGTCAGTGCCTCAATACGGCGAATTCCTGCCGCAATACCTGTTTCGCTAACGATTTTAAATAAATTAATCTCTCCAGTTTGGCCAATGTGGGTTCCACCGCAAAGCTCCGTAGAGAAATCCCCCATCTTTAGTACTCGTACAGATTCTCCATACTTTTCCCCAAATAGAGCTGTAACCCCAGAATCTAAAGCCTCTTGTAAAGGCATAATTGTAGTTTCTATAGGTAAATTTTCTCTAATTTTTGCATTAACTAACTGTTCTATTTTATTGAGCTGAGATTGGGTGATTGCTCTATAATGAGAAAAATCAAATCGTAAGCGATCAGGAGTCACTAAAGATCCCTTCTGTGCTACGTGATTTCCCAAAATTTCTCGTAATGCAGCATGAAGTAAATGAGTAGCTGAATGATTCACCCTAGTAGGAATTCGATACACTGCATTTACTTGAGATTGAATAGTCTCTCCTATCTTCAATGTGCCTGTTACCATCCTACCAAAATGGAGATGAGCATAGCCTTGTTTACGGGTATCTATAACAGAAAATAAACTATTTTTAGTGCATAATTCTCCCTGATCGCCTATTTGACCACCAGATTCCGCATAAAATGGCGTTTGATTTAATACTACAATTCCCTTCTCTTCCATATTAAGCTGATCTACTGAGGTGATAGTATCATCTATTATTCTAAATAGGCTTATGATTGTCCCATTGCCTTGCAAAGTATTATAGCCAGTAAATTCAGTTTCTATATTTATTGGTAGCTGAATATTTTGATTTTTGAAACAACTTGCAGTTTGAGCTCGAATACGCTGTTTAGCCATTTCTTTATCAAATCCTGTAACATCTATACTTAGTCCTCGCTCCCTTGCAATATCAGCAGTCAAATCAATAGGAAAGCCAAAGGTATCATAGAGTTTAAATACGGTTTCTCCTGGAATTGTAGATCCTGATAAATTAGCAATATCTTGTTCTAAAATTTTTAGACCTTGATCTAGGGTTTCATTAAAGCGCTCTTCCTCTAATTTTAGAATTTGGATAGCTTGCTGCTGCCCCTGAATAAGTTCTGGATAAGCAGAACCCATTTCCTCAACTAAAGGATTAACGAGTTTATAGAAAAATGGTGTATCTAACCCTAGTTTATGACCATGACGGATAGCACGGCGAATAATACGACGTAACACATAACCCCTACCTTCATTAGAAGGCTGAATTCCATCTACGATTAAAAATGCACAGGAGCGAATATGGTCAGCAATGACTCGTAATGATGGGTTTTTTAAATCATAGTTATGAGCTGCGGGAAGATTTGTAATTGCAGTAATTAATTTACGAAATAGATCAATATCGTAATTATTATGAATTCCCTGTAAAATCGTAGCGAGCCGCTCTAGCCCCATACCCGTATCTACAGAGGGTTTAGGTAAAGGAGAGAGTTGACCTTCCTCATCTCGATTATATTGCATGAAAACTAGATTCCAGATCTCAATATAGCGATCTCCATCTTGATCTGGGCTTCCAGGGGGTCCTCCAGCAACACTAGGACCATGATCGTAAAATATCTCTGAGCAAGGACCGCAAGGACCTATATCTCCCATAGACCAGAAGTTATCGTCAGTTCCACAGCGAGAAAACCGATCTGGGTTTACACCAATTTCTTTTAGCCAAATATCAGCGGCTTCGTCATCCTCTTCATATACGGTAACCCATAGCCGCTCTGGAGGAAAATGAAGAATATTAGTTAAAAAATCCCAAGCATAGCTGATAGCTTCTCGTTTAAAATAATCTCCAAAGCTAAAGTTACCCAGCATTTCGAAAAAAGTATGGTGCCTTGCGGTATAGCCTACATTTTCTAAATCATTGTGCTTACCCCCCGCACGCATGCAGCGTTGGGCACTAGTAGCACGTTGATATGATCTTTTTTCATAGCCTAAAAAAACATCCTTAAATTGAACCATCCCTGCATTGGTAAAAAGTAAGGTGGGATCGTTGGCAGGAATTAAAGTGCTACTTGGGATAATTTTATGATCTTTACTATGGAAATAATCAAGGAATGCTTTTCTAATTTCCGCACTACTTTTCATAATTTGTATATTGAATCTAGCTAATTTAGACTTAAATAATATTATTCTTTATTATTTTTAGAATTGTTTTCTGTATTTTGTTTTGTTGCAGGTAATAATTTTTCTCGAATAGCCACTTCAATATTGTGAGCAGCTTCTGGATTTTCTCTTAAGTATTGACGCACATTATCTTTACCTTGCCCCATTCTATTATCATGGTAGCTATACCAAGCTCCTGTTTTTTCAATTAAAGATTCCTGAACACCTAAATCAATAAGCTCACCTTCACGAGAAACTCCTACCCCATATAAAATATCGAAGGAGGCTTGTTTAAAAGGAGGGGCCATTTTATTTTTAACTACCTTTACTTTGGTCTCATTACCAATGATATCTTCACCCTTCTTTAAAGCACCTACCCTACGAATGTCTAATCTCACTGAAGCATAAAACTTCAAAGCATTACCTCCAGTGGTCGTTTCAGGGCTACCAAACATTACCCCAATTTTCATTCTTATTTGATTAATAAAAATAACTAAGGTATTAGAGCGCTTAATATTAGCAGTGAGTTTACGCAGAGCTTGCGACATAAGCCTTGCTTGTAATCCCATATGGGAATCACCCATTTCCCCTTCAATTTCTGCTTTAGGAGTTAAGGCTGCTACCGAATCAACAACAATAATATCTACCGCTCCTGATCGAACAAACATATCTGTAATTTCTAAGGCTTGCTCTCCTGTATCGGGTTGCGAGATTAAAAGATCATCTACATTAACCCCTAATTGCCTAGCATACTGAGGATCAAGGGCATGTTCTGCATCTATAAAAGCTGCTGTTCCTCCTAGTTTTTGAGACTCTGCTACAGTTTGTAGTGCTAGAGTGGTTTTACCAGAGGATTCTGGGCCAAAAATTTCTATAATTCTTCCACGGGGCAGTCCACCAATCCCAAGGGCGATATCCAAGCCTAGTGATCCAGTGGAGATGACATCTATTTCGTGTACGGTACTTACACCATCTCCAAGGCGCATGACTGCACCTTTACCAAATTGCTTTTCTATTTGAGATAAAGCAGCTTCTAAAGCTTTTTTACGATTTTCATTCATGTTTTGTCTCAAGATGGTCAAAATTATAGTTCAAGATTATCCCATATTTTCAGGATCGAATGTATTAAATGGCTGAAATTGTTATTTATCTGCTTTATAGAATAATTAATAATCTCTGTAGTGCAGTTTGAACTGCTTGTTCTTGTATACTTGTTCGGTTTCCAAAAAAATACTTTTTAGCAGCCCATATTTTTCCAGATTTTAAACCCCAAGCAAACCAAACAGTGCCTACCGGTTTTTTCAAAGATCCTCCAGTGGGTCCCGCAATACCGCTAGTAGCAATACTAATATCGGCATGGCTAAAATCTAAAGCCCCCTTTGCCATCTCTTTCACAGTTTGTTCACTTACAGCACCAAAGCGAGAAAGAGTTTCTGAGCTAACTTTTAATAGTTCCTGTTTTGCTCTATTGCTATAAACAATAAACCCTTGTTCAAACCATTGGGAGCTACCAGCAATAGCAGTAATCGCCTGTGCTACCCCACCGCCGGTACAAGATTCAGCTGTAACTACAGTTTGCTGAGTTTTCTTTAAAGTTTCACCTAAATACCATGCTAGAGTTTCTAATCTCATTTTAAGTTTTGTTAAACATACACAGAAATTTTTTCATTGTATTATGCTGCTAGGCTAGCTTAGATTTAAAATTAATCAGGTGTAGTATGTCACTTAGGCTAAAATCACAATGCCTCATCATATCAAAGATTAACTAAATAACAGAAAATCCCTTAGACAAAGTTACTGTATTTATGTACTTCGAGTAATTTGCAGTGCTATATCCTCGAGGGATTATTAAAAAATAATTAGTAAAAACAGAATTATTTTTTGATTGCTTAGCTGTATTTTTGGCCTATATCATTACTAATTAAATGCTTACTAAGCCCTAATTTATTTCGATGGCATTAGCCAATAGTATCAGACACATTTACTAAAATTTTTATCAATTTAGGTAAGGTATTTTTATAACCCAGTATTAATCGAGATTTAACATAGTTATTTATTGTTTATGGATATAAACCTTGTTTATTTGCTTTAATGGATAGTGTAGATCTATATTCACACACTCCCATGATGCAACAATATCTACGGATAAAAAGAGACTATCCTGATATGTTGCTACTTTATCGTATGGGAGATTTCTATGAGCTATTCTATGAAGATGCAAAACGTGCCTCCCAATTGCTTGATATTGTACTAACTGCTCGGGGGAAATCTGCAGATCAAGCTATTCCTATGGCAGGTATTCCTTATCATGCTCTAGATTCTTATTTAGCTAAATTGGTTCGTCAAGGGGAATCGGTAGCAATCTGTGAGCAAATAGGAGATCCTGCCAAAAGTAAAGGACCGGTTGAACGCCAAGTTGTTCGAGTAGTTACCCCTGGGACGATTACCGATGAAGCCCTATTAGATTCACGCCAGGATAGCTTATTAGTTGCACTTTGCAAAAGTGCCAAGCTAACTGGCTTAGCGATTCTTGATCTAAGTAGTGGACGGTTTACTATTCTAGAAATTGAAGATGAAAGAGCAGTGGAAATTGAG
The DNA here is from genome assembly GCF_945836005.1 of Candidatus Nitrosacidococcus sp. I8. Classification (NCBI taxonomy): domain Bacteria; kingdom Pseudomonadati; phylum Pseudomonadota; class Gammaproteobacteria; order Chromatiales; family Chromatiaceae; genus Candidatus Nitrosacidicoccus; species Candidatus Nitrosacidicoccus urinae. The sequence continues at coordinate 1,156,878 of NZ_OX241534.1, forward strand.
CTGGCACGAATTTATCCAGCAGAAATTTTAATAAATGAAGATTTAGTATTTTCTTCTATTAGCTTAAAAAAATATCTTGTCCATACCCTACCTGCTTGGTACTTTGATGAAAAAATTGCCTATCGTAAAATTTGCCAACAATATAGTGTTCAAGATCTATATGGTCTTGGATGTGAAACATTAAAAGCTGCCATATCTGCTGCAGGAGGATTACTTCAATATATCCATGATACGCAACAAATTCACCCTCCTCATATTCAAAAAATTCAGATAGAGTGGCAAGAAACGAGCATCATTATTGATCCTAATACTCGATATAACTTAGAACTAGAAAGGAGTATTAATGGTGATGTTAGTCATACTCTAATTTCTATACTTGATAATACTGCAACTTCAATGGGAGGGCGTCTATTACGGCGATGGCTTCACAGACCAGTGCGGAATCATGACTTACTTAGAGAACGACAACAAACCATTAATGTCCTCTTAGAATCTGGATCTATTGAAAAACTACAAAAACTATTACATCACATAAGTGATATAGAGCGAATTCTTGCTCGAGTAGCACTGCGATCTGCTCGTCCAAGAGATCTTGTGCAGCTGCGAGAAACACTTTTTTTACTCCCAGAGGTGCAAAAAATTTTATCCCCTTTACAAAAAAATACCTTACTTCAATCTCTGCAGAAAACATTAGGTCCATTCCCTGAAGTCTATCAATTATTAAAAGATGCAATTGCGGAAAAACCACCCCTACTTATTAGGGATGGTGGTGTGATTGCTCCTGGTTTTGATACTGAATTAGATCAATTAAGGCAATTAAGCGAAAATACAGAGAAATTTTTACTTGAATTAGAGCAACAAGAACGGAGAGTTACAGAGATTCCTACGCTTAGGGTAGATTACAATAAAGTTCATGGCTATTTTATTGAAATTACTCGTGCTCAAATTAATAAAGCTCCTGGACATTATATTCGTCGTCAAACTTTAAAAAATGCAGAGCGCTACATTACACCGGAGTTAAAGGATTTTGAAACTAAAATACTTACTGCACGTGATCGGGCTCTAAATCGTGAAAAAATGCTTTATGAAAGATTACTTACTCAGCTTTTAGATCCCCTGCCTACACTTCAACAATGTGCTAGTGCATTAGCTGAATTAGATGTGCTTAATAATTTGGCTGAGCGTGCTAAAAATCTTTCCTATACACAACCTATTTTTAGCAATCAGTCTGGAATTTTTATTGAACAAGGACGACATCCAGTTGTTGAACAACATATAGATATTCCTTTCGTACCTAATGATCTAAAACTCCATAAGGATCATGAAGTGTTAATTATTACAGGTCCTAATATGGGTGGGAAGTCTACTTATATGCGCCAAATAGCACTTATTGTCCTTTTAGCCTATATAGGTAGTTTTGTCCCTGCTGATTACGCAGAAATTGGGCCTATTGATCGAATTTTCACTCGTATTGGTGCCTCTGATGATCTGGCTGGAGGTCGCTCAACATTTATGGTAGAAATGAGTGAAACCGCAAATATTATAAATAATGCTACCCAAAATAGCTTGGTATTAATTGATGAGATTGGTCGTGGTACCAGTACATTTGATGGATTATCGTTAGCTTGGTCAGTTATTTCCTATTTAGCGCATCAGATTTGTGCTTTTACTTTATTTTCAACCCACTATTTTGAGCTTACTAAGCTTACTAAAGATTTTCCTAATATAGCTAATATTCATTTTGCGGCAACTGAATATGAAGGACAAATTACCTTTCTACATAAAATTAGAGAAGGTTCAGCGAGTCAGAGTTATGGTTTGCAGGTTGCTGCACTGGCAGGTATACCTCAAAAAATAATAGAACAGGCTCAGTATCAACTTATAAAGTTAGAAAATCGTGCTCAAGAACAAGTAAATTCCCAATGTCTTTCTGTCCTTAAGAATTTATCTAATTTAGATTTGGACGATGTTAATCCTAGACAAGCCTTAGAGATACTGTATGAGCAAAAACAGTTGCTAGCTAGTATTTATCAGGATTCTTAAATCTAAGATTTGTTCTGCATAAAAATAAAAAATTTAATTACTTCTTTGGGTAGAATCAAGATATTTCTAGCTAGCCAACTAGATGGAAAGTAGCCCATCAGTTTATGTAATAAATTTTTATTTTCAATGTTAATAAGAGCAGAGGTATAGACACTATTAAAATCTTACTTCCGCAAAAAATTTAGGTAGATTTCTGTGAGTGAAGTAGTGAATATCCCCATCGTCTCAAACACTATCTAGGGTATTTATTCCAGCAGTGCAGAGTTTATACAACGAATATTGAGTATGGTAATAACACGATGCTCTTTGCTCTTTTGATTTAAGAATTCGGTAAATTTCTAAGCTAAGCGTATCTACACTATTATTTGGTAGGGGAAATGGTTCGTTTAAATTTAAGTATTTGCCCCTATATCTAGGACTATTTTTCGTTCTTTTATCTGATAAATTTAATCCAATACATTATAGCTTCCAGATTCAATTTCATTTTTAAATCTAGATTCCATATATTTTATTCCTTCTAGTATGGTAAAGCGTAATGGCTAGTTTTTAACTACTTGGTTTCTAATATAAGTAGGGAGTATCTCTTCAGCTATTACTGATTTACCATGAATGAAAGCATTCACCCCTAGCGTAGCAATTGCACTCGCTCTAGGGTAACATTCTGAATTCCAACCTATTACAGATTTATTAAAACGTGTGGCTAGTTGATCTTTATATGATTTCCATCCTGAACCTAAGCCTAACCAGTCACTACCTTGTACGCAAGGTGCCTTTTGTGGAGAGCAAACTAATTCATTTCCTCTTAAAACAGCTAAACCAGAATCCTTCTTTTCATAAACTCCCCAATATACTTCTCCCATTCGGGCATCAATAGCTACTAATGATTTTCTAGATTCATGTGATTGAGCAATAGCAGCTAAAGAAGAAATAGGTATAGCAGGAATATCTTGAGCAAACGCTATTCCTTGGGCTATACCAATACCAATACGTAGCCCAGTGAATGAACCAGGTCCTTTACCAAAAGCTAATAGATCAATCGTTGATAAAGAAGTTTCAGCTTCTACTAATAGCAGATCAATCATATTTAAAATATGATCAGAGTGCCCTTGGCTAGTAATTATAGAGTTTTCATAAACTACCCTTTTTATCATCAATGCAACTGAGCACATTTCAGTTGTAGTATCTAATGCAAGTATATTCACAAAATAAATACTAAAGTAATATTTCCCTATTTAAGTAAATACCATGATTTTTCTAAAAATTCTAGCTAGCCCTAACACCATGCCATTGGATGGGGGAAAGAATAGTTCATTATATGAACAACTGCTCCCTCTTTTTTTAGGAGGACTTCGTCGACTAAGGTAGGCATGAGCAAGGGGATAGGTGCTGACAGGAGGGCAGAGCATAGAGCAATGATTTGAGCAAAGAAAAAAGAGGAGCGATGATAAGAGAAGATAAAAGCAAGAAGATTTCGCCAATCAAAAGGAGAAGGCAGATTTCCACGGACATCAGAATAGCTATTAGGGATCATACAAGCAGAGTAAAAACAGGCAAAAAAAAATCCCTTAACATAAACTAAACTTGTATGCTAAGGGAGTTGCATAAAAAATAAATGCTTGGTAGTGACCTACTTTCACATGGGTAACCCCACACTATCATCGGCGCTAAGCAGTTTCACTTCCGAGTTCGGGATGGGATCGGGTGGGACCTACTTGCTATAGCCACCAGGCAAAAACTAAAAAACTATAAAATTGAGAAACCTTAAGAAATTAGAAGCCTTAATCAATATACCAAACTTGCTTGGGTGTTATATAGTCAAGCCTCACGGGCGATTAGTATGGGTTAGCTTCATACATTACTGCACTTCCACACCCCACCTATCAACGTTGTAGTCTTCAACGACCCTTTAGGAACCTTAAAGGTTCAGGGAGATCTCATCTTGAGGCAGGCTTCCCGCTTAGATGCTTTCAGCGGTTATCCCTCCCGAACATAGCTACCCGGCAATGCCACTGGCGTGACAACCGGAACACCAGAGGTTCGTCCACTCCGGTCCTCTCGTACTAGGAGCAGCCCCTCTCAAATCTCCAACGCCTACGGCAGATAGGGACCGAACTGTCTCACGACGTTCTAAACCCAGCTCGCGTACCACTTTAAATGGCGAACAGCCATACCCTTGGGACCGGCTACAGCCCCAGGATGTGATGAGCCGACATCGAGGTGCCAAACACCGCCGTCGATATGAACTCTTGGGCGGTATCAGCCTGTTATCCCCGGAGTACCTTTTATTCGTTGAGCGATGGCCCTTCCACACAGAACCACCGGATCACTAAGACCGTCTTTCGACCCTGCTCGACCTGTCCGTCTCGCAGTCAAGCACCCTTTTGCCTTTGCACGCACCACGCGATTTCCGACCGCGCTGAGGGTACCTTCGCACTCCTCCGTTACTCTTTGGGAGGAGACCGCCCCAGTCAAACTACCCACCATACACTGTCCCCAATCCGGATCACGGACCTAGGTTAGAACTCCGAATATTCCAGGGTGGTATTTCAAGGACAACTCCACTAAAACTAGCGCCCTAGCTTCTCAGTCTCCCACCTATCCTACACAAGAAGATTCAAAATCCAGTGTAAAGCTATAGTAAAGGTTCACGGGGTCTTTCCGTCTTGCCGCAGGTATACTGCATCTTCACAGCAAATTCAATTTCACTGAGTCTCGGGTGGAGACAGTGTAGCCATCGTTACGCCATTCGTGCAGGTCGGAACTTACCCGACAAGGAATTTCGCTACCTTAGGACCGTTATAGTTACGGCCGCCGTTTACCGGGGCTTCAATCAAGAGCTTCGCCTTACAGCTAACCCCATCATTTAACCTTCCGGCACCGGGCAGGCGTCACACCCTATACTTCCTCTTTCGAGTTTGCAGAGTGCTGTGTTTTTAGTAAACAGTCGCAGCTACCTGGTCACTGCAACCCCTCTCCGCTCCAAGCGCATGGCTCTTCACGTACCAGGGGCACACCTTCTCCCGAAGTTACGGTGCCAATTTGCCGAGTTCCTTCACCCGAGTTCTCTCAAGCGCCTTAGGATTCTCACCCTACCCACCTGTGTCGGTTTAGAGTACGGTCTCATATAACCTATCGCTTAGAGGCTTTTCTTGGAAGCAGGGCATCAACTACTTCGCTCTCTTGATAGAGAGCTCGTCATCATGTCTCAGAATTATATACTCTCGGATTTTCCTAAGAGTACTCCCTACACACTTAAACTAGGATATCCAACACCTAGCTAGCCTAGCCTTCTCCGTCACCCCATCGCAGTTATATCAGGTACCGGAATATTAACCGGTTTCCCATCGACTACGCTTTTCAGCCTCGCCTTAGGGGCCGACTCACCCTGCGTCGATTAGCGTTGCGCAGGAACCCTTGGGTTTTCGGCGAGGGGGTTTCTCACCCCCTTTATCGTTACTTATGTCAGCATTCGCACTTCCGATACCTCCAGCATGCCTTACAGCACACCTTCAACAGCCTACGGAACGCTCCTCTACCGTATAAACAATTAAGTCTATACCCGCAGCTTCGGTATATTACT